>JAECRW010000053.1 GCA_016294985.1 Candidatus Sifarchaeum marinoarchaea
TTGAAGAGTTCGCGGACTCTAGCTTCTGATTCACCGTAAAATTTACTCATAACTTCAGGGCCACTCAGGTTAATGAAGTATGCATCCGTTTCATTAGCAACGGCCTTAGCCAACAAAGTCTTTCCAGTTCCGGGAGGACCATGTAATAAGACACCTTTTGGTGGCTCGATCCCAAGTCGCTCAAAAAGTACAGGATGTTTAAGTGGTAATTCAATCATTTCGCGAACTTTCTGAATTTCAGACCCCAAACCACCAACATCTTCATATGAAACGGCTGGAATCCGTCTCTCCATTTCTTTAGCGGGTTCAATTTTCAGACTAATTTGTGTTTGTGAACCTACAATTGCGGCAATGTTCGACGGCTGAATAGCCGTTACAACTAATTCAATGGGTCTTCCCATAATTGCAAATCGTATACGGTCACCTCTCGTTAATGGTCGACCTTGTAAGAGTCTACTTAAGTACTGTTCTCCACCCATTAATCTCAATGGCTCAGTAGGTGCGAATGTGATTTTTTCTGCAGGTCTTGACTGAACCTTCTGAATTTTCGCCTTATCGTCTATCGTGACGCCAGCATTACTTCGTGTTGCTTTGTCAATACGTACAGTTTCTGTGTCAGTATCTTCAGGATAACCTGGCCAAACTACTGCTGCTGTTTTTCTCTTTCCAACAATTTCAATAACATCTCCAGAACTAAGATTAGCTTCATTCATTACTTTCTGATCCACTCGTGCAATTCCCCTTCCCACGTCTCTCTGTCTAGCCTCTAAGACGCGTAGCGTTATGTCGCTAGAACTTTCCATAATGTTTTCACCTCATATTAAGTAATAACAATAAGACAATAGCCACACTAAAGCAGTGTGATCAACTATTTCGTACTGAATTATCTGTACAAAGAATATTTAAATATTGTGATTGTGGAATACTTAAATAATATTTGACATCAGTCAATTTAAAAAACTTTATATAGACTTTTAGCCTATTTAAGATACAAATATTGAACTGTACAGAATTATCTGTCATGTTATTGAAAGTTTTTGGTGTAAAAAATGAGTGATGAAGACGATTGGGATAAAAAGAGGAAGAAACGGCGCGATAGTTGGGATCCTTTTGATTTAATAGACAATTTAAGGGAAATGATGGAAGAAATGATGAAAGAAATGGGAGCCCGTCCCTTTGATATGGAAGATTTCGAGAAATTTCTGCCGAAATTTAGACTACCTAGTGGTTTCGAGAAAAAGGGCCCCTATATCTTTGGATTTAGCATGGGCGTGGGACCTGACGGGAAGCCTATAATCAGAGAATTTGGCAATAAACCAGGTTTTGATTTCAAAAAAGGGCCAAAAATTAAAGATGAGCGAGAACCGTTAGTTGATATCATGGAAACAAACGATGAAGTGATTATAGTTGCAGAAACGCCAGGAATTGAGAAAGAAGAGATTAATCTGCGTAGTACAGAGAAGGAACTCGAAATCAAAGCTGGAGAAAAGTTTTACAAAAAGTTAAGACTGCCCGTAGAGGTAATCCCAGATGAAGCGAAAGCACATTACAAAAATGGAGTGCTCGAAGTCCGACTAAAAAGAGTGAAGCCAAAAGAAGACGAAAGCAGCGGAACAGAGATCACAGTTGAATAGTCCTCTACATTTCAACAAAAGAATGTACTATACTCTCACACACACATATCGTTTAGAACGCAATTCCTCTACCCCGTAAACAGGGGAGTATCCTTGCGGTGAATTATATGAGTCACAAGAAAAACAAACTTCCTGCGCACCTAAAAATTTTAAAAGCTTTTATCGAAGGGCGTTCTTTTAAGGAGATCTCAGAAGAATTTGAGGAAGTTAAATATAGATCAACAGCTCAATGGATAGTTCGTAAATGTCAGGGAAAGATCAATGATTCAATAGATGTTATCTCTGAAGCATTACAGAAGGATGTATTAACTCAAGAACAAATTCAGTTGCTTATGGAAGTACTTATGGGAACACTCCTAAGAAAGGGCATTAGAGAGATGGAAAATCTGTTTAATGCTGAAGAAATCCGCCGAGAAATTTCACCTTTCGAAGTTGAAATAGAGTTTTTTGATGAGTTTTTCGAAAGAATTCGAAAATACTTCGAAAAGATGATGTTAACGGAAGAATGATTGTCTTAAACAGTAGTTAATGCCTCTTCTACAACTCTTTTGCCTATTTCTAATAATTTTTCTGCTTTTGTTTGTTCTTTTGCCTCTGCCGTGACGCGTATCAGTGGCTCAGTACCAGATGGTCTAATCAAAATCCATCCACCCTTTAGATCAATACGAATGCCATCAAGATGTAAAATATTTTCAGTAGCATCAAACTGACTTGGTAGCGTTTTTTTAACATAGGCCATTACGCTAGGTTTTAGTTCATTTTTGCACTTAATTTTGAGAGTTACCTTACACCTATCAGGCACGTTCTTAATCAATTCTGAAATGGGAGAATCCATTTCATCTAGAAGTTTTAAGAGTAAAAGCGAAGATAAAATCCCATCTGGACAAAGGTGGTATTGCGGATGAATCCATGCTCCGATAGGTTCGCCCCCGAAGATACCATTGTGTTCAAGCAGGGCCTGGGAAATATATACGTCACCAACTTTTGTTCTAATGACTTTACCACCGGACTCGCGAATATATTCATCTGTAGCATCAGAAGTATTGATAGGGAGTACAATTATTTTTTCCTTATTCGGATCCTCTTCTTGTATAATCATGAAAAGCGCAAAAAGCGCCAAAAGTTTGTCAGATGGTATAAAATTGCCTTGTTCATCAATTGCACACATTCGATCTGCGTCGCCATCATATGCGATACCTATATCGGCACCAAAGCCTGATACTGCTTCCATCAAACCTTGCAAGTTCTCTGGTGTTGGTTCAGAGTTACGTGCAGTAAAATGTCCATCAACTTGAGAGTTCAAAGCGATTACATTACAGCCTACATTACGGAAAACTAAGGGAGCAATAACTGATGCCGCACCACACCCTGGATCAAGTACTACACACCATTTTTTCTCAAATGAGAAGTTATTTAGCATAGAAAAATAGGGAGAAGTTGATTTACTCGTTTTCACAGAGCCTATTCTTTCCCAATTTGAATATTTAAATGCATTCGAAATAAGGATCTCTTCTAATCTTTGCTCCATCTCTGGATGGAACGCGACACCATTTTTGCTAAAGAACTTGAATCCATTATAAGGTGGGGGATTATGAGACGCAGTTATCATTATGCCTGCGTCTTTATTCAATGCTCTAGTAAGATATGCAACACCAGGGGTCGGAAAAATCCCAATAAGTTCAGCATTGCAGCCTCCAGATAATAAACCTGAAATAAATGCACGTTCAAGTATTTCTCCAGAAGTTCGTGTATCTCTTCCAATCACTACCGAGGAGCCTTCACCGAGTTGCGTTGCAAGACCTAGACCCAGTTTCATTGCCAAATCACTAGTTATGAACTCTCCAACGACGCCCCTAACACCAGAAGAACCAAAGAGTCTTTTCATTCAAACACCTTGAACGTTATGCCTCCGTAAGTAATAGGATTCAACAAATATCTAAAAAGGCTTTTGCTCAATAGCTTTTTCTTGAATTACAGAATGACAATTATACGATTAAACTATTTATGCAAGTAATACTATACACTCCTTTGCTGTGAATTGGCTAAAAGGGAGATCACGAATGGATGAACTATTGAAGAAGATCCCACCTGAAATTTGTTGGGCAATAACCGCTAAATCTCTCTGGAGATTGATCATGAGGGGAGGTAGACGCTTCGCACCTGATTTGGGTATAGGAGAAGGTGCCGTCGCGCTCGGTTTAGGCAAGGAAAAGTATGATGAGATAAATCAGAAATTATGGGGGGACTATGGTAGGAGATTTTTACCAATGATTAAAGAAATTGCCAATCTAACAATAGAGGACGCAATAGGTGCTGCTAAATTAGAATTGGTTTCTATGAAATTATGGATGGGACCAGAATATCAGTCTAAGATAACAGAGGCAACTCCGCAGATAGCAATCGTCAGATCGACGAAATGCACGTGCATGGACAGTTATAATGAGTTTGAAGTAAATCCTGCATTTAGGAATTGTGACCTATCCCATCAAGCACACATGGTAGAAGGATTCAAACTAATTAACCCTAAACTAAATTTCAAGCACACGAAGGCAATGCCAAGAGGAGACCCCTACTGCGAAATGGTCATCGAGTTTAAGGAATAGTAAACCTTTAGCTTTCATATTGTTAGGCATACAAAAAGGTGAAGATAAATGGCAGAGTTATTGGAGGAGATCTCGGCAGAAAAACGTTGGGCGATAACCTCTAAGGCCCTCCTTAGATTATTCATTTCGAGAGGGACGAAAACCATCCCGCTTATCTTGAGTAAGGGCGAAGGGATTTTCGCGCCTGTTATGGGCACGGAAAAGTGGACAGAGATACTTTCGAAGATGTATATTGATGGTGCTACGAGGATTTTTCCCATGGTTAAAGAAAGGTTCAATGTACCTGTCGAGGATGCTATAGGAGCCCAAAATTTAGTCGAAATCGTTGCAATATTAATGGATGGCCCTGAGTGGGAGGGTGAATATGTCGAGAAAACCCCGGAAAGAGCCGTATGGAGAATAACCAAATGTCCGTATTGGGAGAGGTATGAAGAGTTCGAGGTAGATCCCGTGCTTAGAACTTGCGATGCAGTACATCAACTGTTTGGTGAGGCGGGATTTAAAGCGATAAATTTTAAAATAACTCGCACGCTCACAAAGGCGCTACCAAGAGGAGACCCCTACTGCGAAGATGTCTACGAATTTAAGGAAGAGTAAACGGTTATTTTTGTATGGGCATAAACATCATGCCGTCCCACACTTTTTCACGTACTAGGCAAAGCAACCTACAAAAAATACAAAGAACGTACCAAAAAAAGTAGTTAATCGGTCACAGCCTCCTTCTTCAAGCGTCCGTGCATTCGTCGTCAGCGTGCATAGGTTTTACGTAGCCCGGGGTGATATGAATTCTTGACTATTCTTATGTGGCGAGTTATTTAGGACATTGTGTATTCGATCCAAAAGAAGCGAAAAATTAGATGCGGAGAAATTGAGTTGATTTAGATGAGTGTGCAATCTTTTGACGAATTGGCAAGCATACTCGATCCCGATGAGTGGGAAACGATCAAAAATCTGCCCGAAAAAGCCTTGGCAAAACGGGGATACCCCCTGGATGCGGAAATAATAGAGACAACCCAAAGAATGTATCTCTGGTCACCAACAAAATATTCTTGTGCGGGTCATCCAAAAAAGGTTTTTGGACGACTTAACGCCAAAATAGTTGTTGAATACAATCCGTTGTTCAAGGAAGTCGTAAACCGTTATTTCGAAAAACTAGAAACAACGCCATTTTACCAAGTGACCCTGTTTTCGGCGATAACGGAAGTCATTCCTTATGAATATAAAGAAAACACCTTTGCTATACAAATGGTTTTCAGAAAATTTCGCGGAGGCACTTGGGATGTAGGCATTCATATAAGATGGGCGGATGATCCCATATACAAAAAATTGCCAGCCGATTCAAATGTCGTCCCGCGTTACAAAAGACCTGTGCCAGAGGAAACATGGAGGGAGTGCCGAGAAAAAGGCTTTGAAAGACTTTTTCAAATGATGCGAGAAACGACAAATGAACGATATACCAGCGGGAATTTTGAATTTTTGAAAAAAATCAGAGGAAAGGAACTGTCTGATGGGTCGTGGTTATGTGGAGATTCTCTTTTTGAAGGATAAGATGAAAGGGCGAACCCCTTGCCTTCGAACATGAATTATTGCGGTGGAAGGGAGATGGTAATTGATCTTTTCTACTAGTTTATCAGTTTCATTTACAATATATTCACAGTAATTTGAGATTATGGAATACAGTAGAGTTTGAATTTTGAAAGTCATACACCTTGATCGTTATGCCTCCGTAAGTAGTAGGATTCAACAAATATCTAAAAAGGCTTTTGCTCAATAGCTTTTTCTTGAATTACAGAATGACAATTATACGATTAAACTATTTATGCAAGTAATACTATACACTCCTTTGCTACAAGTTGACTAAAAGGGAGATCACGAATGGAGGAACTATTGAAGAAGATCCCAGTCGAAACGTGTTGGACAATAACCGCTAAGGCTCTCACCGGATTTTTGGTAAGGAGAGGAGAGAAACGCATTGCTCCTGACTTGGGTAAGAGCGAGGGATTCATCTCGCCTCTTTGGAGTAAGGAAAAGTGGATAGAAGTAGGTGTGAAGGTATTTGGTGATGGAGGTAAGCAGTTGTTTCCTATGGTTAAAGACTCGTTCAACATACCAGTAGAGGATGCCGTAGGAGCGGCTAATTTAGTCATTGTCGCTGCAACATTAGCTTTTGGTCCTGAGACGAAATTTGAAATAGTCGAGGAAGGCAGAGAACGAGCCGTACTCAGAATAACTAAGTGTGCGCTTTGGGAGAATTATAAAGAACATGAAGTAGACCCTGCGTATATCCCTTGTGAAGCAGGTCATCAAGTATTTTGTGAAGAGGGACTCAATGCAATTAATCCAAAGCTAATTCATAAAATCACGAAGTCACTACTAAGAGGAGATCTATACTGCGAAGATGTATATGAGTTTAAGGACGAGTAATTCATTAGATTTTATGCTATTAGACGCTAAAAAGGTGAACATGAATGGAGGAGTTGTTAGAAAAGATCTCGCCTGAGAAACGCTGGGCAATAACCGCTAAAAACATCTGGAGATTCTTAGTTTTAAGAGGAGCTAAGACCATTTTGCCTCTCTTGAGTAAAGACGAAGGAGTCTACGCGCCTGTTTGGGGTTGGGAAAAGTGGGGCGAGATAAATACCAAAGTATTTGGTGATCAAGCTAGGAAGTTGTATCTAAAGATTAAGGAGACCTTCAATATACCGATAGAGGATGCCGTTGGTGCATCCAAATTAAGCTATGCCGTTGAAAGATTAGTCGTAGGCCCTGAGATCGAAGGTAAAATAGTCGAGGCAACCCCGGAAAGAGCTGTATATAAAACATTTAAATGTACACTTTGGGATATATATGATGAGCAGGAGATACATTCTGAGCTTAGAGTTGGCTGCCACGGTGGCCATGAAGTATGGTATAAAAAGGGGCTCATGACACTTAATCCTAAGCTAACTTGCAAGTTCACAAAGGCCATGGGAAAAGGAGACCCCTACTGCGAAATTATCATCGAGTTTAAGGACGCTTAAACGGTTAGTTTTTGTGTGGCTATAAACTTCATACCGTCTCAGCATTTAGTCTTGTATACTCGGCAAACCAGCCATCCCAAAAAATAGTTAGTCGGGTAAAATTTTCATTGTTGGATCCTCTTTGAGGACAGTTTCAAGTTCCGAAAGAGTAAATCCCTTGATGATATCACCGAAGATTTCACATGTCTCACGCATACCTTGTTCTTCTGGGGTTCGAATAACTATCTCCACGCTTATTCCCGACGGAGATACGAAAGTCAAATGAACATAGGTTTTGCTGATAGCTCCATTTTGTCTTGTGTTATACTGAACTTCTGGATGGATCTGTTGCTCATTTAGAACTGCTAAAGGTTGAGAAAAATTAGATGAATAAATAACAATATCGATATCACTTCGTTTTGTTATCGTTCCTCTCCAAACGGACCCCTTTAAAATTGGACAAAACTGTTCAAGCAACCTCATATATCTATACGCTTCCTTTCTCAATTCCACAAGCCTTTTTTTTCGCTCTTTTTCACCCTCTAAGGCATCTGCCAAATTATTTAATTCAAGGGCAACCTCTTTATTACTTGGAAGGGAACGTATACGAAGCGAACGAGCTGCACGCTTTTTTGCAAATATATATTCTGTAGCTAAACCATAATATAGCAAGCGTGCCGCCTCTTTTGCAACTTCGATACGTTTCTCCGATTTTGTCAAATTAATCACGTCGCAAGCGTACAACAGCATCTACTAATGTTCTTACTTTATTTGCGTCAATTGGACTAGCAATATTTTGTTTTAAAGAACTGCCAACAATCGCTCCATCAGCTACTTTAAGTAGTTCTTGTACATTATTAGAATCAATTCCACTTCCCACAATTATCGGAATATCGGGAACAGCATTTTTTACCTGTTTTACGGTCTCAAGTTGCGGAGGGGATCCTGTTTCTTCACTGGTCACGATTAATCCATCTGCTTTACCACGATAAGCGGTTTCCCTTGCTTCACGCTCAATGGGAATTCTCACAAGAGGAATAGCGTGTTTGACGGAAATATCTGCAAAAATTTTCACATCAGAACGAAGTTTATTTCTGTATCGTAGTAACTCTGCAGCGCATCCTTGTACAATCCCAGCGCCAACCACTGCGGCACCTATAAATACATTAACACGAATAAATTTCCCACCTATAGCATGGGCAATAGCCAATCCAGCAAAGGGATCATTACGCAATGCATTTATGCCTATGGGCAAGGAAACGTTCTGCTTAATTTCATATGCAATTTTTGTCATAGATGCAACCGTTTCAACGGCAATTTTCTCTAGAAATGGTTGATCCCAATAATTTTCAATGATGAGACCATCACAGCCTCCTTCCTCAAGTGAACGAGCATCAGTTATAGCAAATTTGCTTATTTCATCAAGATCTTTAGAATGATAAGGAGATCCTGGAAGTGCTGGTAAATGAACAACGCCAATTATTGGCTTTTTTTTAGGAAATATATCTGCTAACAAGTCAAATCCTCTGTGAGAAAGTTTGAGATTTTCTTTTAAGATAATCATTCACGAATCATCTAATTATTTCACATTAGGAAATTAAAAAGTTGCGTAGTACAAGGCATGAGAATCTAATCAGGGGCTAATTATCAGCTCTTCAACGTGTTTTTAGGACTTTAGATTGAATTGAGTGTTAATTCATCATTTTTCACTGTGAGTTTAGAAAGTGTTGCTCAGCGCCTCTAATAGTTTGAAATTTCAACTTTTCTAACGGTTTTTACACCAAAGATTTATATATGACAGAGTCATATAGACATATGGCGATATAATAATGTTTAAATAGGAGGTGTATAGATGTCAGCAGTTGAAGGAATGGATGTATCCAGTGAATTTAGACCGATTACAGAAGAAAGGAAGATTCCCCCTAGTGCAAAAGTTGTTTATGATTTACTTAAAAAGAATGGACCATTAACTGCCAAAGATATATTGCGTCAATGTAAACTTGCGCCCAGAACGGTGCGTTATGCCCTTAAAAAATTGTTAGACGCAAGAATGATTAAAAGATTGCCAAACCTAAACGACATGAGACAAAATGTCTATCAGCTTCGTGAAGTAAATTAACCCACTTTTTTGAGGGTTTGATACCCTATGGGGGTTTTTCCTTTCTTATAATTCTTGTTTTATCATTATGTAGATAGTATCATTATTTTTCGTATAGACCCCTGACGCCCCATTTAGGTTGCTTTGGTTTATTCTTCTTTTCTTCGTGTTCCTTCATCGATTTCAACAACCACATGCGTCTGTACCATTTTATCCTGTCTCGATCGTGTCTGTTCAGAAAGCAATGTAGG
>JAECRW010000221.1 GCA_016294985.1 Candidatus Sifarchaeum marinoarchaea
AACTTCCAACCATATCCTCATTAAGAAGTCATCTCTTGGGTATTATAGCCACTGGTTTTGTCAATACAGAGGGTGAAGTCTTCACATTTTTAGAAAATACCTTTTATGGTCACCAGTACACCATGGAAGAGATATTTGGTGTAGTTTCAGAAGTTATATCATTCTTAGTTGCAGAACAACTTATAGAGTACAAGAATGGAAAAATGGTAGCGACCAAATTTGGAAAAAGGGTTTCTTCGCTTTATATAGATCCATTGTCAGGTGTTATAATAAGAAACGCTCTTCAAAATGATCCAGACAAAATAAGCAATTTAGGACTCCTTCACTTGATTTCTTCCACTCCTAATGTGCTTCAGTTCTACCTGCGGAAGAAAGATTATGGTGAAATGATGTTTTTTTTGGAAGAGCATTATGATGAATTTCTAATAGAGATTCCTGATGAATTCGATCCCGATTTCGAATTCTTTTTATCAGATGTAAAAACTGCAAAAATACTCCTTGACTGGATTGATGAAAAGGATGAAGAAGAGTTATTCATGCGATATAATATTGGATCTGGGGATTTGTATAATTTGGTAGAATCTGCTGACTGGTTGCTCTACGCAACTCTTGAGATAGCGAAACTTCTCAAGGTCAGGAATGCTCTAAAACCTGTAAATAACCTACTAACAAGGGTAAAATATGGTGTAAAGGAAGAACTTATGGAACTTGTCACAATCAAGGGAATAGGAAGGAAACGTGGGCGGCTTTTATATAGGCACGGAATCAAAACAATTGAAGATCTAAAGAGCGCGCAGCTAGAATTTTTGCTAAAAATACCGACATTCGGACAAGCTATTTTAGAAAAGATCTTTGAACAAATTGAACGGGATACAGAAATACCAGAAATAATTTCTGATGAAAACAATAAGAAAAAACAAGGTCAAACACGTTTAACAACTTTCAAATAATTTAACTTATTCGGCGGGAAGTCCCCATCCGTAAGTGTGGGGTAGTTCACTCCTCTTCTCAACAAGAATTGGTAGTTTTTTTGAAAGAATATTATACGTAGGAATCAAATTGAATAAAGTCATGCAATCAACTTTGATTTTGTGAGAGCTAAGGAATTTCAAACACATAAAT
Source organism: Candidatus Sifarchaeum marinoarchaea (assembly GCA_016294985.1). Classification (GTDB taxonomy): domain Archaea; phylum Asgardarchaeota; class Sifarchaeia; order Borrarchaeales; family Borrarchaeaceae; genus Borrarchaeum; species Borrarchaeum marinoarchaea. Next base: position 1,123 of record JAECRW010000221.1, read on the forward strand.
AACCTAAATAGTTATGTTTATCAAACAGTTAGTAAAATTCTCATTCTAGAGAAGAACTCCTTTATAAGCATCTATTTTCTCGATATTTGGAAGATTTTTCCCAAAGTAAGCTATAACAAATGGTGGAATCTGTGACAACTGGTATAGTCTATTCACCAGAGTATCTTGAACATATACCGACTAGGGCAACACATCCCGAAGCAAGAGGGCGTTTGATTTTAGTTAAGCAAATCCTTGATGAGTATGAAATCTTTAAACATCCATCAATACAGTTAATTGAGCCAAGACAAGCAACCCCAGACGACGTGCTAGCCGTACATTCTGAAAAACTCTTTGAACTCGTAAAACGCACTTCAAAAGAGGGAGGTGGTTACCTAGATACTGATACTGTAGCATCACCAAGAACTTTTGAGATTGCGTTACTAGCCGCAGGTGGTGTAATCGAAGCAGTAGAACAGTGCATGCAAGGTACAATTGAAAACGCTTTTGCCATAGTACGTCCTCCTGGCCACCATGCGACGAAGAAAAGAGCAATGGGGTTCTGTTTTTTTAACAATGTTGCTATTGCTGCAAAATATCTTCTGAGAAACCATGAAATGGATCGAATCGCAATTTTAGATATCGATAGTCATCATGGAAATGGGACACAAGACATCTTCTATGATTCCCTGGAAGTGTTGTATATTTCGCTCCATCAAGATCCCTTAACCTGCTATCCAGGAACCGGTTATCTTGAAGATCTTGGAGTTGGTGAAGGTGAAGGATATAATGTAAATCTTCCTCTAAGACCCTTAACGACCGATGAACCGTATCTTTATGCTATCAATGAAATTGCTATCCCATTAATTGAACAGTACCAGCCAGAGTTCATTTTAGTCTCTGCTGGCTATGATACGTATTACCGTGATCCGCTCACACACATGGCATTAACCACGTATTCTTATAAAGAAATTTTTAGGAATGTAAAAGCGCTCTCAAAAACTTGTAAAAATAAAACCTTTGTCACAGCACTTGAAGGAGGTTATAGTCAAGGTGGCCTACAACAGGGCGTATTAACGTCTATTTCTGAGATGGCTGATTTAGGCATTGAGATTGAAGATGTACCTCCAGAAGATTATCAAGAGGCTAATTATGAATACACCCAAAAAGTCGTTGCAAAACTAAAAAATTATCTCTCTCCGTTTTGGAACTTCTAGACTTCTTCTTTTTGTGAATTTTCCGCAATTAACAACTAAACTCAAGATAAGTTCGTCACTAATTTTTTCTAAAGACTCGTGGTCTTTATATACTCTTTTAAATCATGGATATCGCCCCAGAACATCCCAAAATCAATAGAGAG
>JAECRW010000054.1 GCA_016294985.1 Candidatus Sifarchaeum marinoarchaea
GCCACATCGGACGTCACATGGATCTCTATGAAATACCAAGAATCGTTTTGAAAAAGATACCTGGTTTGGAATTAGTTGAAATGGAACGTAACAAAGAAAATGCGCGATGCTGTGGAGCAGGCGGAGGAGTTCGCTCAGGCTTTAGGGATCTTTCAAGGAGCCTTGCAGATAGAAGACTAAAAGATGCAGAAGAAACGAGGGCCGAGATATTGACTACTGCATGCCCATTTTGTACCTACAATTTAAGAGAATCAGTAGATAGAAATGGAACCGATATAGAGATGCTTGATTTCCCTGAACTATTTTTAAGGCTCATTAAAAAAAAGGAGCAGTATTAAGTGTTTGTTGGAGACAATTCGCTTTTATTTTAGAAGGAAATTTTCGTCCCAATGTTATTCTCTTTTGCTACTAGATATGCATGTTTTGCAGCACTTGCATCCTGAATTGCCATGCCAACCGATTTAAAAAATGTGATTTCATCCTCTGACGTTCTTCCATCCTTTTGACCAATGACTAATTCGCCCAATTCTGCGTATATATGATCCTTTGTTATTTCACCATTATTTAGTGGTATAATGAGGTCACCAGCTTCACTAAAAGACGCTTCAAAAGAATCAACGACTATCTTTGCCTTTTTTACCGTAATGACGTCAACTTCTTGCATTTCAGGAGTATATGACCCGATGCCATTGATATGCGTACCCGGTTTTATCCAATCGCCAGAAAATGTAGGAGTTTTCGACCATGTAGCTGTTAAAACTATATCGGCATCTTCAACAGCTTCTTTGCTGCTCTTTGCTACGCTTACAGGAGTATTCAATTTGTCGATCATTTTTTTTGCAAATGCCTCTAGCCTCTCTATTGGATCAATAGAATATACTTTCGCCTCTTCAATAGGTCTTACTTCACATACCGCCCATAATTGCGTGGCTGCTTGAACTCCTGCGCCGATAAGACCCACTTTTTTGGCATATTTCCTTGCTAAATATTTAGTCGCAACTCCACTAACGCCTCCTGTTCTCATAGCTGTTAGATAACTTCCGTCCATAATGCTAAGAATCTGTCCAGTTTTTGGATCAATCAAGAGAACCGCGGCATGAATTGTTGGGAGATTGTAGAGCTGTGGATTATTTTTGAATACAGATACAACTTTACAGCTCATAGCCTCCATTTGTTCTAAATATGCTGGCATAAAAAGAATAATACCTTCCTCTTTTTCGACTTCTATCGGAACTCTTAGTGGAACTTTTGCAGTTTTCCTAGCAAACTCATCAAATGCTTGCTCAACAACATTAATTGCATCGGTCATTGTTAAAACGGACTCTAAATCTGAACGAGAAAGGAATAGCACCATTTTTCTAACCTCAAATTGCAGTAACTTCCCTATACTTATCGTTTTACTAAATAAATGGTTGTGTTCAAAATGGAATCGTTTTCCATTTGGCTCGTGAAGGAATGACAAATCATCTATCCGACAAAAAGTGATATATTTCGAAGTAAACTGGCAAAAGCACGTTTTTACTTATACTATACTCTCAGTCTTAGTTTAAATTTGCAAATGCAGTTGGCTATACTGATGTAACTCCATTACTTGCTGTATAATGAAACTTGAGGATCAAAAATGTCAGACGAAGAGTTAAAAAGCAAAGTAAAGGAACTTTCTGACAAATGGAAAGAAAATAGGGATTACCAATATATTCACGAGGCACTACGTACTGCTAAGAAGATTAAAGCCGATAAAGTCCAAGTGTTTTTAGCAATATTACACGACATTGCCGAAGTATGTGCAAGGTGAGACTTGACAAAAAGTAGCTCTAACTCTCTCATTGTTTTTCTTAATTATATTTTATTTTTCCTGCTTGTTAAAGTAAAAAAGCGGTTAGAAGGGAAGAAGTTGTGCAATCATAGGAATATAGACGGTCAGTATTTTCGTCCAAAGAGCCACAGTATAGTTTAATTTGAAGTAAAGACAGAAGAGAAACACAATGACTGATATAGCCAAAAACAAAATTTCCCTTGCATGAATTCCTACATCTTCCATGAAAGTTCGCTTTTCAGGGGCGCCAAACCCTCGACTTTCAATTGCAATTTGTAAATCATTCGCCTGACGGAGAAGAATGAGCACCAAGGGTGTTGTAATCGGTATATATGCACGAATAGCTTTTGTAATGAAATTCATCTTGTCTATGTTGAATGCTCGAAGTTTTTGAGCTTCTACAATCCGGTTCCATGTAGCATCGACCATGGGAACAAAACGAATGGCAGTAACGAGCATAAATGCAAAACTAAAAGGAATCTTAATTTTTGTAAGTCCATCCAATAACTTGGACGGTGAGGTGGTCATGATTAGGAGTGGAAGCGCACATACAGCGGTAATAACTCGAACAACGATCATTATCCCGAAGAGGAAACCTTCTAACGTGAATACACCGAGATCAGCTCCTCCAGCGATCTGATAATGCCATGGTAACGCGAACAGTGGAGTCTGTTTTTCGCCTAGACCTACACGCGCGTACATGAACCCCTGAACGACCACTATAAAGATACAAACAAACAGGAAAAGGCGGAAGATTTTAGCAAGATATTTTACCTTTATCTTACCAAACTGCCACAAAATCAAAGTATATACAAGCCAAATCAACAACATCAGCAGATCCTCCGTGCGAGTTACAATTAAGACCAAGGGTAGCGTAAGCAGTACATAAATTAGTTTTGCAATTGGACTCATTCTGTGCATGAGTGAATCAGCCTTTATGTACTGGATCGTCATATATTGTTCATCTCCATTTTAGAATAACATATAAGCCATATCCTCAACAGAAAGCACACCTTGAGGTATATTATACTCTTGCAACGCGGCTGCTAACTGCGTCATCTGTGGTGGTTTTAGAAACGCCCGTGTTAATACCTCTTGCTGATAAAACACCTCTCTTGTTGGTCCATCAGCTATTATCTCTCCATCTGCCATGACTATTAGTCTATCAGCGAACTTAGCTACTAGCGACATATCGTGCGTTATCATAATTACAGTTTTTAACAAGCCTTTATCAAACAGGTCCTTGGCTAAGTTAGCAAGCAAATACCGCCCCAAATAATCTTGCGCTGTTGTCGGTTCGTCCATGATCAAGATTTCGGGTTTCATGGCTAAGACTGTGGCTACGGCTAACTTTCGTCTGTCTCCAAATGATAGTCGGAATGGAAATGTATTATATTCTTTTTCGAGACCAACAATTCGTAATGCTTCTAGAACACGTTCCTCCATTTCTTCTTCTGGGACTCCAATATTTTTTAAGCCGAAACGAATCTCCTTGTCGGATGAGATTGTAAACAGTTGATAATCTGGATTTTGAAGCACCATTCCTACTTTTTTTGCTACGTCACTAACTTCAAGCTTACTGAGATCTTCGTCTCTGTAGAACGCTTTCCCATCTGTTGGCTGTAAAATACCAACGAAATTCTTCACCAAAGTCGTCTTTCCGCTTCCATTTTGGCCAATAATTCCTACGAATTCTCCTTCATAGATTTTTAGGTTGACGTTTTTTAATGCCTTGATATGTTCATAACCCTTGTAAGAGTAGCCCAAATTTTCAGCAACTAAAATAGGCGCGCCTAATTCCTTTTTTCTATCTTCAGGCAAAGCATTTTTGACAGAGAGTTTTCCCTCTTTAAAAAGAGGTTCTATTTTCCCTATTCCTTGATCAAGTGAGATTTGAGACTCCACTTGAAATCCATTTTCTCGTAATTTTAAGAATAATTGAGAGATATCAGGTGGACGAACACCGTTTTCTTCGAGTAATTCTGTGTGCCTAAGGACATCTTCTGTTGGTCCATAGTCAACAATGTTACCGTCTCTTAGAATTAATACTTTGTCTGCAAGGTCTATGATCTCTTCCGTTTTATGTGTAGCCATAATTGTTGTGATCTTGCGCTCTTTTTTCAACCGATAAATAGCATCAAGCACCTCAACAGTTCCCAATGGATCAAGTTGGGATGTGGGTTCATCCAAAACCAATAGTCTTGGATGCATGCACCATGTGGCGGCGAGTGCCACGCGCTGTTTTTGTCCACCAGAGAGTTCTTGAGGCGTTCTATCTTCAAATCCAGTGAGTCCTACTATCTTTAGAGCCTCTTTTATACGCCCATGTATTTCTTCTTTTGGCACACCGAAGTTAGCTGGTCCAAAAGCTAAGTCCATATCCACAGATGGCATGAGTAACTGTGTTTCAGGATCTTGTAAAACAATGCCAACTGTTTGGGCGGTTTTGTAAACTGGTTGAGTCCAGGGATCTTGTCCAAAAATGTTTATACGACCTTTCATTTTCCCGCCCCAAATTCCAGGTCCACAAACTCCCGAAAGCAAAAAACAGAGTGTTGTCTTTCCAGCTCCGTTTGGTCCCAAGACGGCAAGAAACTCACCCTCTTTTAAAGAGAAATTAATATTATTTAAGGCAGGACGCTCTGTGCCTTCATATAGATAAGATAAATTTTCGAAGAAAACGGTCCCTGCCGTAGCTTCGTTTTCCATGATTCAACTAAACTCCAGTTGATTGTCGTTTTGAATTACCACAAGGCACCTGGCACCTGGCATCTGAGGTAGTCCTCTTCTATGGCGCTCCTCACGAGTGGGAGTCGAGATAATTGTATGGTCTTTGCGTATCTCTCTTATATATCTTTTCTATTTTATTTTCAGAAAGAAGTTTGAAAAAGTAGAGCTGTTTGGAGAAGTAGTCTGACACCTGATAGAGACTTCTTATAGTCTATATTCCCACTTCAGTGAAAATGATTTTTGACTGTACAGAAAGAAAAAAAGGTAGAGTATGGGTACTCTTGACGTTCTTTTGCAAGAGTACCCCTAATTTTACCACAAAGCACCTGGCACTTTCGGCAATCCACTTCTATGGAGACCTTCAAGGATAGGGATCGAGATAATAGTGATGACAGCCGAGAATGCTGGCCCCCACCAAGAATAGCCTATAAACACCGCATGGGCTAGATCGACAGGATAAGCAAAGAAGAACCAGTATGGCAGAAAGAACGGTATCAACCACACCATAATTGCGCATATAACTGCAATCAACAGACCAACGTATTTCTTGCCTAAGCTTTCGACTTCTGCTTCTGTAAAACGTGACCACTCTGGAATATATTTCCATCCAAGAGGACTAAGCATGATTACTAGCCAAGGAATCCAGTACCATCCACCTAATGCAAAAAACAAACCAGCGTTTGATGGATTTGAGAATCCAGCGGCCGGTCCGGGTGAGTAATAGGGAAATACTGACCCCCAAATCCCCATACCTATAATGACAACAATGCCTAGTGCCCATAATATGCGATTCTGTCCATTCGTCATAAGATAGACCATTACTGCTGGCAAAAGCCCTACAACAAGCACATCTATAAGTCCTAAAGGAAATGCAGCTGGTGATAAGAACATACCCAAGAGGCCACCGATAAGTGCTGCTATTAAACCAGCGGGTCCCATAACCAGTGGAGCGATAGCTGAGAATGCTACAGAAAGCGGGAGGAAGCCTCCTCCACCCACGTAAGGAAATAGTGGTACAAAAGTTGTCGCTCCTATTAGAGCTCCGTAGATAGCTATCCAAGCAATAGACACGCCTGCCGTACGTCCAGGACTTTCTCTCCATTCGTCCCATTCTGACATGTATTTTATGCCCCCTCATTTTTTAAAATCTTTTTTTAATAGGGTTTGAAAGTCTCTTTATGTACTTCTTTTATATATTTCTTTGCGTATTCCTATTTCTGTTTGTAACAATTATTAACGAAATTTAAAAGGAGTATACTGAAATATTTTTCTCTCTCTATATTGTTTCTCAAAAAAGTGTTGAGTGATACCTATGATTGAGAATATTGCACGGAGAGCATTGGATACTCTCGAACCATACGAGATTGAAATAAGCAATTTAGATGTTGTAAAACAATTTGCACCTGGACTAAAGCCATCAGATGTGTTAAGATTTGATCTCAATACTAATCCGTATATGCCAAAACCTGTTCTTGAAAAATTAGCTCAAAAAGTCGCAACGCTAGATGTAAACGAATACCCTGATGCCACTTACATTTCCGTAAGAGAAGGTCTGGTAAAATATCTTACCAGATTCGGTGTGACTGTTGATGCAGAAAATATTATGATCACGAATGGTGCTGATGAAGCGCTCGATCATGTTACCAAATGCTTCATCGATGAACACGCCACTTCAATTCTTCCGCAACCGACCTATGCAATGTTCAAGGTACTCACCGAGATTTGTGGCGGAAAAACCTTTGCTATCCCTAGAAAAGGAGATTTTTCCATAGACGTTGACCTAATAAAGAAAAATATTAGTCCTGAAACTAAATTGCTCTTTGTATGTTCACCAAATAACCCTACTGGCAATACTACACCTAATTCAGATATAGAGGACTTACTAAAAAAAGAGGATATTGTTGTCATGGTTGATGAAGCTTATGGAGAATTTGCTAAGGAAAATGGCAAAGAAAGCGCTTTAGAACTTCTTAGCGATCATGATAACTTAATTGTAGTCAAAACATTCTCAAAAGCATTTGGAATGGCAGGCGTACGGGTTGGATACATAATCACCAACTCCAAAATTATGAATCTTCTTAACAAAATACGATTTCCGAATTCTGTTGGAACAATTCCCGTAGAAATAGCTAATTTAGCGCTGGAAAACGTTGATTGGATGCTTTCTGTGATAAAAAAACTCGTTTCTGAACGAAAAAGACTGGCAAAAGAATTATCAGTATTTCCAGAGTTTGGTATCTTTCCTTCCTCAACAAATTTCTTACTTATTGAAGTTTCAAGCGATTGGGATTCAGAGAACATAATGTTGGAGCTAATGAAACGCGGTATAGTGATAAGATCTTACCAAAACCCATATATGAAAAATCACTTACGAATAACTATCCGCTCGCCTGACCAGAATGATAAACTGTTGAAAAACCTAAAGGAAATTATGCAGAACTCCTGATCAGCAATATAACCACGTTTTATCTTCAAATTTGTCAAAATTACTGTTACTCCTAATCTTGTAGTTTACGGTATACGAAAAAAATAGATTTGTGAAGTTAAAAGGTCATTTCATTATTGTTTTGAAAGGATTCTTGCCAATCAATATTCCCATTTATATCATATTTTAAGAAAAATTCCTCTGTTTTTGTTTTTGAAGTTACATAGGCTCTGACGAGCCTTGAGGCATTTTGAACTATTACAGGTTGGTTTATGTGCTTAGAGATAGCAGTTTTAACAGCATCACTGAAATCTTCAGCTAATAAGGTTTGGGAGAAAAAACCCCAATTATTTTTCTCCAGAAGTTGTACATGGAAGGATTCTTCTATAGGTAGCCCCCCTGTCACATTTGAGGTTTTTTGTCGGAATTTTATATGCAGGTAGAGAAAATGAATGTTGTAAGAACATATGCATGGTTCTGGATTATTAGATTTTCGGTTTCAGTGAAAAGTGGTCTTGGGTGCGCGTTTTATTTATTTAAGTGTAGAAAAAAATTGAAAAAAAAAGAATTCTAGGATACTACTGGTTTATCTCTTCTGATAATCAGCCAGATTATCAAACCAATTATCCCTGTAATCAGTACGATAATCAACCAAAGTACTCCGCTCTCTCCCCTACTTTCTGCATCTCTGTACACCCAGACTGCGATCAAAATTGCGATTATGAACCATATAACGGCCGGTACCAACCACAATAAATAGTATTGCAACTTTTTTTCCTCACTTTGTTTTTTATGATTATTATATGAAAAACTTCTGTACTTCTATATAAGGCTTGTTCTTCTTGTTTTCATCTTAGAACACTCACTAGAAATTAAAAAGTCCTTCATTTCATTAAAGACACTAGAATCTTATGATGAAAATGAGTAAAAGATTATTGATAGAAGTTTGAAAAAGAAAAGTGAAGATTTTTAGAACTCACTTACAACTTCAAAGAACCAAGCCATCCGCCTATGAGTGACCAGAGAATCGCGAGTGGGTAAACTATGAGTACAGTTGAGGTTAAAAGATAGTTAACAAAATCCTGCTGAAGCATTACTCCCAAAACGCCGAAGTCCAGTAAAAAATTTAGTATCATAATTATTATCCCTATCAGTAGAGAATCTACCACCCATTGCGACATAGGTGTCCGATAGACAGCAAAACGGACGATAAGAACCACAAGTATCGTATTAATGACCCCGGTTATTAATACACTGGTTAAATACATTTCGGGAGCATTTATTACAGCAAAACCCACTACCATGAATCCAATGATCCATGTGATGATACCCAGTATTAGCCCATAGACAATATCGTTTGTTATTTTTACCACCATTTTCACCACCATTAATTTAGGTTTTATGGATTTCTTCAATTTAAATTTATATATTAGGGGCGAGATTGTTTCAGAACTGCTAAATTGGACGGTGAAAGTTTAAGGAAGATGTATCCTTAATCATTAGAATGTGTCAAGTGCTTTTAACCTAATCAGGATTCTCGAAAAATTGCGCAAGTACTGTAGCTGACTCGTCACTCCACGCCATTCCGATGTGACTGTGATCTTCCAATACAATAAATGCTCTGGCTTCGGGAGCTTGCTCAAATTGATTACGTGTTTCGTCAATATCAAATAATTTGTCCTTATCGCCGATGATAAGCATTACGGGGACATTATAATACATCCAGAACATTGTGGCGCTAGTGGCTGCCATGCCATTGACCATGGTCCATGTCCATTGGTTTACTCTAAGCGGGTCCTGCATAGCGGCATTGATAGTTTCATTGGCGAATCTATGATTGAAGCCTACACAGTATACGTGGTCGTCGCCAGATATAGCCTTTTGGATGGCATAATCATGAACTAGCGCATAGGCATCATTTGTCTCTCGAATATGATTTGGGGCAAGATAATGATTATAAGGAGCAACGAGAGCGATGGAATCGACTACATCTGCTAAGTCTTTTTTCATAGTCTTATTGACGTATTCGACAAAGTGAGAAATGCACCCACCTCCAGAACTGTGTCCCGCCAGGTGAAATGTAGCCTTTGGCCATTTTTTTCGTAAGTCCTCTAAATGAGCATTAAGATCACGCGAAATCTGATCCGAGTCTAAACAATCACCAATCCTGCCGGGATAATAATTTGAATCGTCAACAGGGATTCTAGGAGTAAATGCTGGGTCATTGCAGTCCGTAGCTGACTTGCAAACAGAAAGGCCATGCCCTCGGGTGTCAATGATTCTAGTGAAAACTCCTCGTTTCGCCAGACCGTATCCCACTATAGCATAGCGTCCAGAATGAGACGTTGATCCTGGGATGTACACTAATATTGGGCCTTTGCCATTCCATCCTTCTGGAACGAACTCTCGATATGCTAAATTCAACCCTTCTTCTCCCTTCATAAATTTTGGTTCAGGACCAGAAGGAGTGCCTGATAGAATAATCTCAGTTTCCCAGTCTGTTAGAGTATACGGTGTTGGCGGTGCCTCCTCAATCATTTCTTCTAACGTACGTGAACGTTGGTTAAATAATGTCATAGCGAAT
>JAECRW010000005.1 GCA_016294985.1 Candidatus Sifarchaeum marinoarchaea
GTGACCCAGCTTCGCAGATGACCGAGGTCGTCAGATTAATCACTCCCAGATCGGTGGCCATCACACGATTCGCACGCAATGGTTGCCTGTGTGGTGAGTGTTGTTGAGTATGAGTGTGATCCTCCACAGACCAGGCACATTCCAGAAAAGGCAGTGTCAAGCCACTTTTCAGCGTGAGATAGCGTAAGGTCGGAGGATATAATTTGCTATTGGGAGAAGTAATACGTGGTTGAATTTTGGCAGGGATTGACAGGGTAAACTCCCGCCATGCCCAGTGAGCTGGTTGTGAGGGCTGGGCACGGCAGGGTACTTTCACTCGAATATTGATGAAGGTCGGAGTGTCTTCATGCTGCCAGTCATAGCGGATTGCATGCCCGTCATCTGGGCTGTAGGGCAGCGTGAACGACTGAATGCGCGGTGTTACCACCGCGGTATAAGGAAACTGCAGTAAGAGGTTTAAATCCAAGCCGAGTTGATAGTAGTAGCGCCTGAACATGCGTAAGGTTTGACGAATTAACGCCCAACGATAATATGTGCCTTCAAAATTGGCTAAGGTGAGGGCTACGGTGCGCACTAAGCTATCGAGGTTGCCTTCGACTCCCGTGAGTTGCACGATCCTTAATACGTCATAATAACACTGTTTGCGGACGGCTTGGGAACGGAGAATGCGCCCCACCTGCTCGGCAATGCAGCGTCTAATGCGTGACGGAAGATAAATCGTATCGCCAGTAGAGGTGGTTAGGCTGACCCGCTGTTCGTTGATGACTTTGTAGGCTTTTTTCTTACGCGAGGAATCCGGGATATCAACCCAGTGATCCGACCACAAAGCTGCTAACAACTGTTGAGCGGCGTGTAGAACCAAATCCCGTAACATATCCAACTGGTGACGTAAGGTGGTGTCCTGCGGGAGTTTTAGTGGATAACTCAGAGTCAGAGACGTCATGAGTGAACTGCTTCCCCTGTGGTGTGGGTGATAGTTGCGGTATTAGCTGCGTTAACGACACTACTATAGGGGAAACATGCTATAAAAACGCCGCGTTTTTATATCTATGGAATAGTTGTCTATAACACGATACATTTGTCTATAAGCATGTCAACTATAACCACCCAGAAGTTTGTTGAATGATTCACAGGATGATATTCTTTCTTTATTGCCTATGAAAGGCTGTTCTACTGAAACTCTACGAAATAAACCAGCCTACAACCCATCCACATTCTCGCACAAATTCTAAAGGGATAGTAATAAATGCCCCAAGTAGCGATTTTCCTGTTCTATATTTGATAATTAATCCTAATGAGATGAAATAGCAACCTGTGAGAAAAACTAAACCTAAAAAATAGAGATATAGCGCCCAAAAAAGAAAGGAAAGTCCCCAAAACACGAATGTTAAAAAAAGAAGTGGGAATGAGATTAAATATGCAATTCTTTTTTTCGTGATGAGAGAAGGATGACGCTCTAGTTTTTTTTCCACGTAAACGTGGCTTTTCCCTAGTTTGTATTTCTTTTTAAGGAGCGCAGAGAAGGAAGCTACGTAGTTGTGTTGAACCACCGCATAAGGCGTATAGATAAGACGATAACCTGCTTCCTGAAGCCTAGAACAAAGTTCATTCTCATCATGACCATATTTTATTTTTGGATCAAAAAGACCCACCTCGACGATGGCAGATTTTCTGAAAGCCATGTTACATCCAACAAAATATTTAGTTTCTTTAATATCCGATCCCTGATCGTAATCTGGAGCAAATTCACGATTGAACAGAGTATTTGTAATGGGAATTACCTTTCCGCTTACACCAGCCACTTTCTCATTCTCAAAAGGTTTGACAAGGTTTTCCAGCCAGTCCATCTCGGCAATTGCATCATCATCAAGAAACACCACAATATCGCCCTTACAGTGGGATACCCCCAAATTACGTGCTGCAGAAATCCCGCCTCTCTTAGGTTCTTGAACAATTTTAATGGGATATTGCTTGATTACATCGAGAGTACAATCCGTTGAACCGCCATCAACAACAACAGTTTCACAGTTTGAATACAATTGAGGCATTAATGATTCCAAACAGCGTTCCAAGTCTCTACAACGGTTATATGTAATTATAATGACAGAAACCAATGGCAACTCGTTTTTACTCACTTACCCACCTCGTTCATTAATATAAAGTTGCAGTAATTTTTGAGCGCATAGACGCCATGTGAAATCTTTCTCAACCCGTTTCCTAGCATTTTTTCCCATCAATTTGGCATTATCTTGATTTGATAGAAGATCTATTATCTTATCCGCAAGTAGATCTGAATTTTTGGAAGGAATAAGAACCCCCTCATGTCCATCTTTGATTAACTCTGGAATTCCTGAAACTTTTGATGCAATAATAGGGGTTTCACATGCCATTGCCTCAAGAATAACTTTCGGACAAGGATCATAAAGGGTTGGAAGCACAAAAACATCTGCCATCGAGTAATATTTTGGTAATTCTTGGTTTGGAATTTTATCCATCAACTTTACAAAAGGAGTAATCCTAAGATTTGTGACGGTTTCTCTGAGAATATTCCAGTATACATCGGTTCGTAGCCATTTCGGTGTTCCCCCTACAGCAAGAAAGAATACATTCGGAAAACGCTTAGAAACCTTTGGTATCGCTCTTAATAAGTAAGGAAGCCCTTTTCTTAGACCAAAATGTCCAACAAACAGCACAACAAGTTTATTACTCAGGCCGAGTTGCTTTTTTAGTTTTAAACCTTCTTGTGTTTTCTTAAATAAATCTATATCTACTCCATTGTGCACAACGCGAATTTTCTGACCCGGAATTCCATAATATTTTATCAATTCGTCTTTTATTGCGTTACTAACAGCAATTAAAATATCAGCACGCTTCCACATCGCCTTTTGTCTCAAAAGAGAAATGGTATTCCAAAAGTTTGTTTTTAGTGCAGCTGAAAATGAATACTTTATAGGGGATGCAATTTGTTGTGCCATCCCTCCCAGTGTCGTCGTGTGAATGTGATTAAATAGCGGTTTCTTTATAGAGGTCAAACTTCTCGTAAGGCTATATAAGAGGCTCGAAGTAGCATGAGCGTGAACTATATCAATTTTTCTATATTTATCTAATTCTTTCAACTTTTTTATCGCATAGAAATTATAGGGCTGCTTTACTCTGTGAACAAATATATCATCAGGTGATTCCTTCAAGGGTGTTTGCTTATCAATTGCGGCAATTACATGAACTTCGGCTCCAAGTTTGACCTGTTCTTTGGATATATAATAAAAAACGGGCTCTAGCCCAAAAGTCATTCGTCCTTTTTGTGGAAACGATCTGACAAGTCGACAAACAGTTTGATCAGAAAACATTCGCTAGCCTTCTCTTCGTTCTTCCTTATGACTTTATGAAACCAGCAATCAATCCTACAATAAAAGAGTAATTTAAGAGCAAACTAATGAAGGGATATACAAGAATCGCGAGAATGTCTTTTTTATCCTTTTTTGCGGAATAAAGACGCGCCATTTTCCTCAAATATGGAATAATGATAAAAAGACCGGTGATTATCAAAAGATACGGGAAAATGAAAGAGAAAGAAATGAAAGAAACTACACATAGGATAAGAAGAAAAGGGAACGCCAAGAAGTATAATAATTTAGGTACATACATTTTCCAATATTTCTTAAATTTACTCTGTCCTTTAACTTCTGAAGAAGTTGTTTCAGTGGAAGTTGTTTTGGCAGAAAGCTTGCCCATATTATACTGGTGACGCATACTCTTTGTCAAGGTGTCAGGGAGATTGTGCCACCATAATGCAGATGGTTCATATTCAAGTCTATAGCCCATTTTTAATGCTCCTCTTGTCCAAGAAGTGTCTTCCCCGTACATAGAATCGTCAATTCCGATCTGGTCAAGTATTTCTTTTCTCATGAACCAACCTGCAATTAAGCCCTTTGCCGCCTTTTTTCTTACCAATTGAGGATTCAGCTCATAAAAAAGATAATTCATTTCACGAATTCTAGCCATAATCGTATCTTTAAATTTCCACATCCTCATGCATCCAAATACTCCACCCACCTCTTGATCTTGAAAATGTCTGATACATTTTTCAATGAATTGTGGCTCATAATAAGCATCTGCCTCTGGAAAAAAAACTATACTTCCGCTTGCCATCGTAAGACCTATTTTACGAGGTCTTGCTGCAGCGATGCCTTCAATATGCTTTATTCTCTCATATTTCACGGGAAATTTTTGAACAATCTGAGGCGTTTTATCGTCAGACTCATCATCGATTACGATGATTTCTCTTGTCTTGTAACTTTGACTTACTAGTGATTGTATACATTGTTCGATAGTACGCTCTTCGTTCCTGACAGAAACAATAATTGATATAAATGGCTGAGAATTTACTTGAGGGTGATTATCAAATTGCATGTTTAAATGCCTCTAAGGCTTAGAAATTCCTATAAGGTTATCAATTTTACTGCAATGTCGAGACAAATGGAAATATTCTTGAAACAAATGATATTTTATTATTTCTCAGCAAGGGAATGTACATAATATGAAAATCGCGCAAGTTAGCGTATACTACCATCCTGCAATGATAGGTGGCATAGAATGGTATATACGTAATATATCAAAGGAATTAGTCAAAAGAGGTCACGAGGTTCATCTTTTTACAGTAAATTCAAAAGATGGAAAAATATTGGGACCTTCCGAAGAAATCTTTGAAGGTATATATATTCATCGTTTACCACTTTTATTTGACTTGAGTTATCGGCTGAAGTTTTGGCCAACTCTATTATTGCGTATTATGAGAGAGCAATTCGATATATTTCACGTCTATGATTATCTAACGACGCATGCAATGCTCGTACCCATGCTAAACTTTTTAAAAAAAGTGAAAACAGTCCTTATGATTTATGATATTCATCATCTTGTACCTCGTCGTGCTGTAAAATATATTCCACTTGCACTTTTCGACAAGTATTTCTCTCGATTTATTCTAAGATGCTATGATAGACTTTTAATTCGAACTAATCTTCTTACTTATCCAATTCTCAAAATGGGTGCAAAAAAAGAACAGTTAAAGATAACGCCGTCTGGAATACGATCGGAAAGTCTTAGAGAATATGATGGTGGTGTTTTTAAGGAGAAATATGGGATTGATGGGCGTATTATATTATATTTAGGTAGACTTCATCCAATGAAGGGGCCTCAAGTCCTAATAAAGGCAATCCCGTATATAATTGAGCGTCTACCTGACGTAAAATTCGTCTTTATAGGCCCGGATCAAATCGGCTATCAGAAAGTTCTTGAAAATCTAAGTAAAAAACTTCATGTAGAAGACTATGTAAGCTTTCTCGGTCCAATCTATAATATTAAAGAAAAAATGCAAGCTTATGCCGCATGTGAAGTTTTTGCTTTACCGAGTGGATATGAAGGATTTGGTCAAGTTTTAATTGAAGCAATGGCTCAAGGAAAGCCGATTGTCGCAACAAATGCCGGAAGCATTCCTAATGTAGTGTCTGATCAAAAAGAAGGATTTTTAGTTAATTACGGAGATCATAGGGGATTGGCTTCCAAGATAAAGCAACTGCTACTCTCTCCAAAACTAGCGAGAGCACTAGGAAACGAAGGAAGAAAAAAGGCGAGACGATATACGTACGAAGAATTAGCAGTACAACTCGAAAACATTTATTTAGAGTTACAGTCAGAATAAGAAGACTTAAAAAATTTTGAAGGAAATTTAATAGGCGTCAAAATGAAACGAATTCGAATTTTTATAATAGTATTGATTATTTGCACAACATTATTCATTTCGGCATCATTTATAGGGGCTATTTCTTCTAGTTCAGCAGAGAATGCATCCAGCAACCCTAATGACTTCAATCAAATTGCAGAAATTACGAAGAATACTGCGATTGTAACTCAGTTTTTCTATTTGAGTAATCAATATGCAATTTACGGGGAACTATCATCCAACATTGTTGTTGAGGTAGAACTATACATTATAACGCAACCTGCAAAAAATCCTGTTTTATCAATCCCCTATTTCGGATCAGTGCAGGCGGTTAGATCTCCGTCATATATTTCATATAAATATGATATAGATACGTGGGGTCATCAAGCGTTAGAATTTAAGATACCAAAAACAACAAAATATGTTAAAATCTCTGTAGAATACAAGGAACAAAATCTACTTTCAATAATGTACAGAAATTTTATGAAACTCTATTATGATACTCAAAACGTCAAATTTACAAGAGTTCACAATTTAAACACAGTCTATGAAAATTATATTTCTTTTATTCTGCCAGATGATGCAGAATTTTTGTATGGTTTTCCTTCTGCAAAAGGAAATATTATTAAGTCAACTGAGAGCGAGTTTACAATAACAGCAGATAACAGAATGTATTTGTATATAGCGTATCAATCCAAAAGACTGAAGATTTATTCAACTCTCCTCTCGTTACCACTCCTATTTCTCGTACCGTTTATGTTTGTATCAAGAACACAAAAATTTTTTAAACGAAGAATAAGAAAAATATCACGATCATCAGTTTATAGAAAACTTCTCCATATAATGCGTCAGGTTCATCCTATGCGTTTTGCAGTGGCGCTCTATATACTTACCACAATGTTAATGTTTTCGTTATCCATATCGGTGGGACCTAATCCTGACGCAACAATCGTTATCATCGCGGATAATTTTGATGAGATTGCATCTCATATTCACGAGAAATATCCAAATGCAAATACTTTTCAATATTGGTCAGTAAGAAGTCGATTAAATCAAATACGTGATGCAAGACAATTAGATTTGTTTATTATTGGTTATTATCCAAACCCTGCTGAATTTATTGTAAATGATGTTATAGTATCTTCAGATAACGCTAGGGTAGTATTACTAGAACAATATATAGACACACCGCTGGCGGCAGCGATATATGCTGAATATAGACTGGATACTCAAGGAAAAGATGTAAAAATAAAATCGTTAGATGGCGCAAGGGGGGTAGTCGGCACAATCTATGGTGAAAGAAGTAGAGTACACCGCTTATATACTCCATCTTCAAATTTATTTATGGCTTCGTGTGCTATTATTGCGTTCTTATCTCTGCTTCATATTTATGCTGCAGGAATGGTAATCACAGCATCAGCAACGCCTCCAGCTACAAAACCAATAACCGAAGTATTTTTGCAAGCAATTATAGCAACTTTTGCGATATTTTCTTTTACTATGATCAGTTTCTTTTCGGTAAGCAAATTGATCACAGTTGTTCTTGGAGTTCACGGAGCATCGGGTGTAGTTGACGGATATCCAATTACAGCCATTGGATATCTTCCAAATCTTCCGCCGCCCTTTCCAGCCTTTGGAGGAGGCAATATTTTGCGCGCAGGATTCGGCGCTTTAGGAATGATTACAGTAATATATATCAACCACATCAAAAGCATTCTAAAAATTGATCTCATACTATTTGTATGTTTATTAGGCGGATTACTTGTATTGGCTGCCTCGCCTTATTTCGGTCCATTTATTGTAGGATTGGCAGTCGTTTTTGCTACTTCGGGCATTGGTCCTGTTTCAGGGGCTGCTCGTTTCGTAGCAGCAGATATTTCACTCTTTCTCTTCACATTTGCAGGATTTTTTGACCTGGGAAAATATTCCCGTGGTATAATGCTCTTCTTCGCGTCTGTGATTCCTTTAACGATAACCCGAAAACTCTCAAAAAGGGCTCGCACGCCTGTATTTTTAGTTATGGTCCCGCTACTGGCTAGAGGATTAATGCGTCTTGGTGAGATGAATCCATATACTCTCATAAATAGCGCAATTCCTGGTCTCCTTTTTGGAGTGGCACTTGCGGCATTATTCCTCATGTTAAACGCCCTTGTATATGCTCTTTTTAGAGTATCGATAAGAGTAAAGCAATGGGTTAGATCGTTTGAAAGATGATTATGACTTATAGGAATTTTGATTTAACACACTTTCGTAGAGTGAAAGGGTTTTCACCGCAGTATGATTCCAAGTTAATTCATTTTTTACCTTAATTCTCCCCCTTTTGCCCATTTCTTTAGAATTTGGAAGGATTTCATTGAACGCATCAACAATGTTTTCTATGACTCCTTCCTTGATAATTCGTCCAACTGTGTTATCAAAAATCTCTGAAGCCCCACAGACTTGTGTAATGATTACTGGCGTCTCACAAGCAAGAGATTCTAACGCAATTAAACCAAATGGCTCACGCCACACTGATGGAATTAAAGTAACAGAGGCACCAGAAAGGGCTTTAATTAATTCACAATGATCCTGAAATTGTAAAAATAAGACTTTATCTTGTATTCCTAAAGACTCTACTAAACGATACAACTTATTCATATAGGGATTTCTTTGGATTCTTTGAAAAAGGTCATAATCGCCAATGATCACCAACTTTGCATTAATTTCTTTGATAGCTCTAATAGCGTATTCGATCCCTTTTTCTGGAATAAGTCGAGCAATAACCAAAATATATTCATCTAAACCATATTTTTGTTTAAAAGATTCACTTCTAACGGGAAAAAACTTCTTTGTATTTACACCATGATAGATAATTGATAAATTGTTCTTTTCTGTTTCAAACAATTGGGAAACTTGTCTTGATGGGGCAATTATGCAGTCTGCAGATTTAATCACTTTGTTTCTCTTTCTATAGTCATTAATTATACGTAGGTTTTGGATTTTTCTATAATCACAAAAACGAAAACATGCAAAGCTACTAAAACTTTCGCAAATTTTGCCATTATCTCTCATAAAGGAATGCTTAGGACATAAAAGTCCGTACCCATGCACACTATAAATAACCGGTATTTTAGATGCCTTTGCAGCCTTTATAACACCTAGGGAACAATGATTATTCGTATGAATGATATCTAGCTTAAGTTCTCGAAAGCACTCTGAAAGTTGAAGATAGTTTCTTAAAATACTAAGAGGTGCAGTTTCTGCATTAACTAGAGGTTTTATACGATGAATGGTGATATTATTTCGAAGGTCGGTCTCAGAATAGCCAGGAACATATTGAGTAATAATGTGAACTTCATGCAGCTCAGAAAATATATTAGCTAACTCATCTACATAACGTTGAATTCCTCCAATATACGGGTAATAGGAGTCCGCTACTAAAGCAATTCTCACACAGTACACCTTATTGCTTGGTAATTATGCTGAAGAAGACACAACTTTTTTATTTTTTTGTAAAATTTAGTCCTGAAAAACGGTGATAACGCATTTCTTAATTATGATTTTATGAAAACACATGTTAGACATAACAGTCATCATGTCTGTTACAAATACAAAGAAATGAGTACGATCAAAGGAAGCATTCTGAATGGCAGGACTGGTAGAAAGATCGATAAAAGGCATTATATTCAATTTTTTAGGCCAAATAGGCAGCTCAATGATTACTATTGTTACAAGCGTCCTTATTATTAGACTACTAACACCTTCGGAATATGGAATCTACGCAATACTATTTGCCATAAGTGGACTTGCATCTCCTTTTATCTCGCTGGGTATGAGTTCTGCCCTAAATAGATTCTTACCAGAACTACGCGTAAAGGAAGAAAAAGAAAAAGAGAGGCGAATGTTTCGTCAAGTAGCACTTATTCAGGTAGGACTTGCGGGAGTTGTAACTGTGATACTCCTTCTTCTTGCAGACACTTTAGCGATATTCCTAAACATCCCAACTGCTATAGGTTTAATTCGAGTTTATTCATTATCCCTAGTTCCAGCAACAATAGTCGGTGCTGTGGACACAGCATTAATAGCACATTTCAAGCAAAAATTTCTGAACAGTGCCAATATTTTTGTTTCCGCTCTAACCCTCACGGGACTCATCGCTATTTTGATTTTAAAGTTAGGACTCGCAGAAATCGTCATTTTAGGCGTAATTATGACCTATGTCGCCTGTCTCGTTAAAGGAAGTTATACATTACTCCGTAGAGAATATGTCCAAGAACGATTAACTAATTTCACAGAGAGAATTCTTGGATATCGTTTTTGGAGATACAGTTTATCAATGTTTGTCATATCCTTAGGAGATTTTATACTTTCTTATGTTTCAGCAATCTACTTTTTGACCATCTTTAGGAGTATTGAGGAAGTAGGCTACTTTAGATTCGCCTATGGCATTGCATATACTTTCATTCATTTTATTCCCGCTATGATTGTAGGTCTAATCGTAGCGGCGGCGGCTGAAGCATATACCTCTGGAGACGTTAAAGCTTTAAATCAAGTATTTAGACAAAATGTGAAGTTTGTAATGATCGCTGCAATCCCTACGGGAATAGTAGGCATAATCGTTGCACAAGATATCATATCAGTTATCTATGATCCAATATACCTGCCTGCTCTCTTTGCGTTCCAATTAAGTTTTCTCTTGATTGCTTCAAACAAATGGCAAGGAGCCATTGGAATGGTAGCAGTCACAATGGAAAAAACAGAGATTTTAATTTATGGAAAAGTTATCTCAGTAGTTAAGATACTATTATATTTACTTTTGATACCACCATATGGAGTTATTGGCGCAATAATTGCCACACAGGTTTCATGGTACATTGTACTTGTTTTTGAGTATTCGATGCTTCGAAAACATATACACTTAGATTTTCCCACCAGTGTTCTAGGAAAATACCTTATAGCAGGCGCTATAACAGGTCTGGTCGTCTATGCTTTGAAATACGTGATAGCAATCACCAATATTCCTATGTTACTGCTCTTCTTTGCAATTGCAGGAGGAGTGTTCTTTATTGGAATAAAATATCTTAACGCATTAGAAGAGATTGATTACAAAATGATCTTGGAAAGCAACATTCCATATACAAATCTGATCTTAAGAGTATTGGGATATACAAAAAGAAATGATCAATAAAATGATTCAGCGAGATATGGAACTTATAGATCGTTATGAAGTAAGTCGTGGTAAAGTCTTTGCAATTTCCAAGTAGCATGTTGCCAAGTAAACTTTTTTTCAACTAGGCTCCGCCCCTTTTCCCCAAGACGTTTACTCAACTCTGTATCTTTCAAAAGAATTACAATTTTTTTTGCTAACTCTTGAATATCTCCTGGAGAATAAAGAAGTCCTGCTATGTTATTGGGTACATAAAAGGGAAGTTCACCGATTGAAGTTGTCACGACAGGCTTTTCCATCGCCAAATACTCAAATATTTTAATAGGACACCACCAGAAACCTAATTCTTTAAGAGGGGGATATTCATCCGTATTGAATGGGGCTACAGCAACATCAGCTGCGGCAATAAGTTGTGGAATTTCTTGAAAGGGCTGTGGACCTGTAAATATAAAAGACTCTTTAAGTTTTAATTGTTGAACTAATTTCCTCGCCCTATCCAAATAAGGGGGCTCGCCCCCAACCAGAAGGAATTTAGCATTTGGAAGTTCGTTTATAACATCCTTTGCGGCATATATAAGATCAAAAACCCCGTGCCATCTTTTGAATGTACCAATGAAAATTACGAGTGGGGAACTTAAGTTATATTTACTTTTAACTATTTTATCGTTAATCTTAGGGTAAAAAATCGAGAGATCTGCACCATTTCTTATAACAATAATTTTATCTACTCGGGAGTCTCTGGCGATGATACTTTGAAGAATATTTGTTTGTGTGATTATTCTGTCCGCTAATTTAAATAAAATCTTCCTCCAGAGAGCGTATAACCATCGGATTTTTTTACCTCTGAAGACCTCCTCAACAAAAGGTGCATTTACTTCAAGAACATATGGAATTCTAAGAAGTTTAGATACAAAACAACTAACACCGCTTGGAAGCCAAAAACGTTCGTGAATGATTTGAATACGTTCTTTTTTAATTAATCTAATCAATTCAATAATCATTTTCGGGAAACGTCTCAGAAATGAGACTATACCAATCAAAAAAGGAGAAATAGGCCAGTCAATATAGTGTATAACAACATTAGTAAGCTTAATTGGCTTGTAAGATTTGTGTGGGCGCTTAACAAGCAGGTGTATATGTATTCCAGACATAGTCAAGTGTTTACAAAAACTGTAAATATGAGTAAATCCTGCGTGGATAGGAGAAAATCTTTCTGAAGTAGCCACATAGCATATATCCATTAGACTTCCCTACAATCCGTTCTATAAGTGATTAAGCACGAAACCCACAATTTTTTGGGTAATAGTCCACTAAAACACCTATCCAAACATTAAGATGTGTCGAAGTTTGCTAGATGTCTGAGTTTTCAAGATAGTTCTTGTACAACTTTTTACTCAATAATACATTAATCATGAGGCAACCATACTCCAATAGAACTCTACTTTCTTTTGGAAGAAACAACGTAACGAATATAACAAACAGGAATGTAAGTGAACTCATAATTAGTATTAGTCTTTTTTTATGATCTAGTAAATCACTGTTTTTTATTAAAATAATTCCAAAGAATATTGGAGAAACAAACAACAAAGAATTCTTTAACCCATAATAACTGCTATCTGCAAACAGATATAAATTACGTCTCCACCTCTGAAAACTAAATAAATTCCATCCAACAAATGAAGTCCCTGTCGTGCTTCCAAGGCCACCTTTTAAAATGAATGTCGCATACAGAATTCGCAGCCCAATAGAAGCTGCCAAGGTCAGTAACAAACAGACAGAATAATACCTGTTATTAGGAAACTGTTTGTCCGTTAGTAACACAGTTAATAATATAAAAATGGGTATCAATAGTGTTTCCTTGAAGAATATTAAAGGAATACTAAAGAGTACTAAATATGCGAAGTTACTCTTGTTTGGCTTGTCAATAAAATAGAATATTATGGTGAATAATAAGAAGGTTAAAGATGTAACCGGTAAATCGTATGTTAGAACGGTTGTTATACGTGCAGCAAAATAGTAGATATAAACTATCAAGCAGTTTACTGCGACTATTAATGGAAATAATCTAAGACCGTCCAATAAAAATATATTCCTATCAAAATTTTTCTTATCTTTCAGACTGTATATTATAAAAAGTGTTACACAGGATGAAAGAATAGTTAATTGTAAAAAAAACCATGAACTGTAAATTAAACGATGGATAGTCTCAGGTCCCCAAAAAGAGGAAAACAGAGAAAAAAAAACTACCTTCAAGACTATACTAAAAAGGATCCAAGATTCTGTTGGAATGGTCCTAAGAGCCCAATCAGTTCTTAAGTTTACAGAGTCTCCTAAGGATGCTGCCATTGAGAACGTGGCCCAGTCTGCAGTGGTCATAGAAATATCAGCTTGAATAAGTACAAAGTTAGCTAATATCCAAGATAGCAGGGCGATCATTGAAAATGCTACAATATAAGAAATAACATAGAGTAGCACAGATGCATTCATTAATTTGAATAAAATGCTTTTAAGCTTCATTTTATATTCACCTAGCGAGAAGACTCCCCAACTTGTTGGGAGGATGAATCTTATCCCCTTTATATAAGTTGTGTCTGCCTGCGGGCAAGAGGTTGACATATAAGCGCAATTCTGAACCACGTTTTCCATAAAACCGAAAAGGTTAGAATGAGATAGCACAGGGTACCAAACCGAATTTAAGCATTTAAAGATCTTAAAATGAGTTTTAAGAAGTAGAAAGCATTCAATTAGTCTTTAGGGAATTGGGTGCCGTGAATCAACTCTAACTGTCGATTTTTAGATTAATGTTCCTTTGTGTGGATAAAGTAGTCTATGAGGTCAAAAAATCATCTCATTTTTTTCACCTAGTTTATAGAAATTTTTTAAATAGAAACCAACAATCAAGGAGTGATGCCTATATGAATATATTATACGTTACGCCTCTCTTTTATCCACATATAGGTGGAAGTGAGATATATACAGAGGTAGTAGCGAAAGAAATGAAAAATCGTGGAAACGTGCCTGTAATATTCACATCTGAAGCTTTAGATCTTCCTACAATGCATCTAAAAAAGAGAAATATAATCCGTAAAGAAATTAAATACAGAAAAGGCGTGACTGTATTTTATTATCCACTTTTTTACTTTAATGGAATTGAAAAAGTTTTGTATTTATTTCGACATTTTCTGAACAAAGACAATTTCCAGAGAAAACCAGTTAGTGATATAATTGGCGGGTGCATTCAAAATCCATTTTCTCCGAAATTATTTAAGAAATTGTTGACCTATGGGGCGAATTTTGAAATAATTCACGTAGTGAACATCTTGGGTAGCCACACATTTTACGCTTATCTTGCATCAAAAGCACACAGAATCCCCTTGGTTATAACACCAGGCTTTCACCTTCATAACCCTGCATATAAACAACCCAGATTTCATAGTATCCTTAAACATTCAGTGATCTTTGCACACACTACAATAGAAGCAAGATATTATAGAAAAATAGGTGTTCCAGTTAGCCAGATTTGGAAAGTAGGATTTGGGGTTGATGTAAAAAAATATGAACGTGGGAACAGAAAGAAGTTTAGAGAAAAATACGATCTTGATGAAGATACTTTCTTGATACTGTTTCTTGGTCGCTTAGATCCACGAAAAGGGATAATACATCTCTATAAAGCTGTGCAAGAAGCAATAAAAAGCAATGATAAGATTCGATTATTTTTTGCTGGACCACGTAGTACAAGCTATGGATCAAATCAAGTTACTGAATTTTTATCATCTTTAAATAAGAATACTACTCGCTATTTGGGAGTACTCTCTGAAAAAGATAAAATCGATGCTCTTAATGGCTCAGACTTAATAGCAATGCCATCTATAGAAGAGTCACTAGGTATTGTTTATCTTGAGGCATGGGCTGCAGGTAAGCCTGTAATTGGTGCCGATATACCCGCTATGCGAGAAATAATAAATGATGGCAGTGACGGTTTTTTAGTAAAATTTGGAGATATTTCGGCTCTAAAAGATCGCATATTGAATCTTGCACGTGATAGGGAAATGTATACTCAAATGTGTGTAAATGGAAAACGAAAAGTAATAGAAGAATACAGTTGGAGTTTAATTGCACGAAAAATTCTAGAAATTTACGAAAATCTAATAAAATGAGATAAGGGAAACAAGTTAAAGGATACTTACGATTAGACCTACTTTTTCAAGTACTGAGCATAAAGAGAACATATCTGGATTTCTGAAGAAAAATACAAGAGTCTTTAAGAATTCTTTTACTGTCAAAAACAGATTTTTAATTCCAAAATAGTACATTATGCCCTCGCTTAAGCCTCCATAAAAGAATCGTTTGAAGAAGTACAACATTTTCAACCTTGAAGGATATATTTTGTGCTTTACTATCGCTTTTGGGGTATATATAACAAGATATCCAGCCCCCTTAATTCGTTTGCATATTTCAACCTCTTCATTTGATAAAAGTAGTTTTCCTCTGCGTCCTAAGTCTTCTCTAAACATACCAAGTTCATCAAACAAATTTCTCCGAACTGCGAAATTACATCCAAGTACATAGGAAACTACTTGCCTTTCATTTGAGTAATGCGAAATGCCCAATGCTGGAGTCAATCGATTGTTTAACCATTTAGGAACATTATGCCCCATAAAGAGGGACACTGCTCTACCGCCTACTACACCTATTTTGCTTTCTTGAAATTCACTTAAAAGATTTTGAAGCCAATCAGGGCATGCAATACAATCATCATCAATAAAAACAACAATTTCTCTTTTAGCGAGGAGAATTCCGAGATTTCTGGATCTAGAAAGTCCGATAGGATTTTTAGAATGAATTATTTTGACGAGTGAATTTCCTTCATACTGTTTTTTCAGCTGGTGAAATGTGTGTGTTCCTGGAGAAGCTTCAATAACGATAATTTCAAAGTTGTGATCTATAAAATCTAAAATGCTATTTACACAGTCCATAACATCTTTTGGCCTATCATATGTTGAAATAATTATGGAGGCTTTCATAAATACTACCTAACAAATCCCTTATCTTTTAGTAGGGTTACTTGATATTTTTTCGATCTAACCCATTTGAGGGTTATCAATCAAAGTGCCATGGCGCACTACAACAACTTTCCTGTTGTTTGAAAGTGATCTCTTGGCTTCTTTTGTATGAACAATCAATCGATTTGACATTGAGGTTATAATCTTCAAGAGAAATACTCGCAGAAATGTACCTGCAACTCTTGAAACAAGATTCTTCCACTTTTTTCGCCATAAATAATGTGGATTATATACAGTGTGTAAAGTTGTTACTATTTTCGTATCGAATAACCTTGATAGTAAATAGAAAAGCAAAATAGATGAGCCTACCTGAAAAAAAGGGAAACATTTGAACAGACCGTATTCAAACTGTATATGCACAATGTGCGGACGATATTTTTCTGCAGTTTTTAATACAGTAATGCCAAGTTTCCAGTCTTTGAATATTTTAATTCTCAAAACTTCCTGCTCACGCTGAGCTAACGCATTTGCCAAAAATGAAGCATATTCGCCTATACCACACCGCTCCCCAAAAGTACTAACAATTGCGATTCGCATAGGACTTTGCATTTTCTTTAGTATATCCTGATATATTTTAAGATGTTCATTAGAGATATTGGACCATGATGTTTTAGAAGCTAATTCTTTAGCACGAGATTCATAAAACTGTTTCAATTTTCGATCTTTCATTTTTAATATTGCGATTCTTAACGAATTGTTATCAAAAGGATCAACCAATAATGCGTTTCCTTTTAAAAGCTCTACAAATTCACCGATTTTTGAAGCAATAATAGGCTTTCCAAGGCCTAATGATAGATGAAGGATACCAGAGCCACTTTGGGTTACATCCAAGTAGGGTAAGATAACTACATCGCTGGATTCAATTATTTCACGAAATTCTTCAATAGAAAAAAATTTTTCGATTATTTTCACATTTGAAGGGGCGATCTTTTTTATTTTAGCCAAATAAGCCTTATGAGCTCTTAACTCCCTTCTAACTGATCCTGCAACAATATATTCGACATCTTTAAGTCCATCAATTGCATTAAAAACTAAATGAATCCCTTTAAAAGGCGAGATGAAACCTGGTGTAATGAGCGTTAGTTTTCTTTTGTTTCGAGCCTCAGTCAATTCATTTCCGTCCTCTGTATTTTCTGAAAGCACTCTGGTCTATTATCTCTCTAATTGCTTGTCGATAGGACCAAAAAATCACAAAGAAGACTATTAGAAGAGTAAATGAAGTAATTATTGATCCAATTATTTTAGGTGTACTAAGTTGATATTTAAGCGATATAGTATGCGTTCCGCCCTTGTCAATATATAAACACATGAAAAAGGGTTCTGCAATCAAAATTTCACTTTCATTTCCGTCAACTAAGGCTTTCCAGCCAGGAAAGAAACTGAAACTGAAAAATACAAAAGATGGAGCAGAAGTATATATTCTTGCAAAAATGTCGCTTTCTTTGACATCTAAATTCAAAATTTGAGAGTTAAAATCGTCTGAACTGCCTATAGAGTCTACAGACGATTGAAGAGGGAGTTCTTTAGCGTTATTAAGCTTGTTTTCTTTAAGAAAAATCATTTTGGAAGGATCATAGTTTGGATCGGTAATATGTTTGTAAAAAGACTCAATTTCATTATCCCCCGACAGAATTTCAGCATTCTGAGAAACAATGATTGGAGATGTATATTCACTAAATTCGAGAACAGAAACATTGCCAAAAGTCTGTACTACTTCT
The DNA here is from genome assembly GCA_016294985.1 of Candidatus Sifarchaeum marinoarchaea. GTDB lineage: Archaea > Asgardarchaeota > Sifarchaeia > Borrarchaeales > Borrarchaeaceae > Borrarchaeum > Borrarchaeum marinoarchaea. Next base: position 17,647 of record JAECRW010000005.1, read on the forward strand.
AATTGTGATGATTTATGCAAGTATTGAGCATAACTAAGAGTATTATCCAAGGGCACATATTTGACTCCTAAAAGTTTAAGAGGATTGAAAAGGCCCCTTTGAGGCGTATTTTCTAACGATTTTATTTCCTCTGTAAAAAGGGTGAGAAACTTTAAATAATCTTTATTCGCTGATTGCCTAAAATAGCCATATAAAACGGGGGCATCTCCTACAACAGAAGCAAAAACTACGTAACTTGGTCCGGAATTACCAAACCTGAGGATTTTATAGGGACCAGGCTGTTGATTAAGCCATTCGTAGGTTTTCATCCAGTCGTCATCAATTAACCACTCTTGAGGTCTATTTTTAGAAACTAATGTTCCTGGCCACAAATCAATTATCATAATAACTATTAATAGAACTATTATTCGTTTCTTGAGGATAGGATTTGACATAAGATCTCTCAAATAGCCAGAAAGCGGTTTTTGAATGTTTTTAAGAGATGCAACTGTAATACCGGATAATACTGATGCCACAAAACAAACTAATAATAGGAAACGATAGGGAAACTCAAGGCTTGTAATAAGAGGAATTCTAGTATAGAATGGCAGTTCTGAACTAAGTACAAAAAAGAAAGAAAAAACCAGAGAGGCTGTATAAATGATGGAAGCACGATTTCTACGAAGAATCACCGCTATGAAAGCGAGTATCAATATGGAATTCCCAACATATACTGGAAATGGCTGATTAACATGAATAAAATCTCTTGTTAGAATTAAAGGTAAGGATAAAGGATATCCCAGCCAATGGGGATCAAGTATTCCTGTATTTGCTTCAGTGCCGTTGATAAAGTAAGGTACAATAAAGAAGGAAGAACTGCCTAACGCTACGCCTATAGAAATTAAACCTACACTTCCTATAAATGTAAAATTCTTAAGGTTGAATCTTATAGCACATGACACAATAAGATAAAACAATACTAACAAAGAAGCCATATATCCAGCTCCTTGATGAGAAAGTAAAACTCCAGCCCAGCAAAGTCCTGCAAACACTGCAAACACTTGTTTTTCTTTTTTGATGGCCAATTCGAGAAATAGAAATAGGAGTGGAATAAAAAGTAGCACTAAACTGCTGGCAAGATGTCCGTATTTAGTCAATAAAGGAAATCTATAGTAAGTAAGGGTATATGCTATCCCTCCTACTATGCTTCCAGACTTATCTTGTGTTACAACGTAAATTAGGCCATACATAGCCAACGAAGACATTATACTTGCAAGGTATATTGCCAATTTTGAACCAATCATCCAATTTGAACTCAAGGAAAGTACAGCGGCAAATACATAGAAAAGAGGTCCATAAAATTCCAAAAAAGGATATCCTGAATACCAATAGGGGCACCAAAGAGGATAAAAATTCCCTTTAAGCCAAGACTCTCTCAAGTACCATACTTTAAAACTGTGAGAAATACCGTCTGCATGAATATATCCCGGGCCTAAAAACGTGAGATTGGCTAATATTGCGATGAGAAAAATAAAACTTAGTGCATATCTATGAGAGGAGGTTATCACTCCAAAAAGATTCGTAATGTCTTGCCATAATATTTCTGAGATTAATAAGATAATGAAACCTAAGCAAATTAAGACAATACACCATACTACAGAAAAAGGAAGAAGTTCGTATCTCCAAAGAAACAGTAGAAAATGTGAAAAGCTTAGGACACCTATTCCTAAAAGAGAACTTCGCGTCAGTTTGAACTCCAGCCTTAATTCTTTATGAACTTAAATATGTGAAAACCGCTAAATTGTCGAGGTAGTCGAAGATTTACAAGGATTCGTCCCAATTTCAATTCCAATGTTATAATAATTTTTGCTAATTGTATTGCCAAACTATGCCAGTTCTTTTCGATGCGTCTTATTAATTTTCTCTCAATGAATCGCCATATTACACCAATTCGATAATGCTTTTGCTTCATCCATCCCTCTCTTCTTAAAAGAGTAATCAATTGTGAAGTCTCTATGACATGCAGATGGCCCGATTTGGTAAACTCGTAATCTATTCCAGAAATACCAGCATCCGGAATGGACGGTATGATTTGCTTCTTAGATATTCGAGAAAGTTCCTTAATTGCAGAAATATATTCGGGAAGATGTTCAAGCACTTCAGTACAGACAGAGACATCAATTGAGTTGTCCTTCAAAGGCAGGTGGCATGCGTCACATAAACAGAAATCAATTGGAACCGAAGAATAGATTTTTCTAAATAATTCTTTGTTGCACTTTAGAATAACAAGATTAATGTCAAGTCCTAATACAGTTGAATAATTTGACAGTAATCCCAAATGATGCCAGATTACAGGCCCTCTTCCGCATCCTACGTCCACAAAAGATGTATTTTTGTTATATGGGTCAGTTAGGAGCGATTTTATACATAGAAACCGCTCAGTATGATCAAAAATTCTTACATAATTCCATAAACCATCAAGTGTTTCTTTTTCATATTCTTGAATTGACTTTTTCGTCAAATAACTGAGTTTGTCTTCATAAAATTCTTTAGCTCTCCTTGCTACTTCATGGAGCACTCATTTTTCCTCCAGAGTTTTCCAAATTAACCAAGTGATGTAATAACAGAGTATTCGGACCATTTTATTTCGTAAATGATTACTTTGGGCGATTCCACAAGATATATCACATCTAAATAAGAAGGCGCTATGGTTGGATCAGAAATAAAAAAGAGAAGGCGATCAGAGTATCCAAACGGACCAAAAACGACATGAGTGATGTTCTTTCTATGCATTTCTTTCATTAGTTCAGTGACATATACTTGTTCTCCAAAGTTTTTGTAATACTCATCGTATAGTCGTGGATGTGGCGCGATGCATTTTCTATGCGAATAATACTCAAAATCGAAGTTCTTAAAGACCATCACTCTGGCTTGTTGATCATTATTTTCTTTGAACCAAAGGGCCGCAGTAATGTATTCCCGCCATAATGGAGATGTGACAACCATTTCATCAAAGGATAAATAATATTCATTTGCTAAGCCATCTGCTACCATGTTTGGCGTTAAAATAATAATGAAAAAGGATACTGTTACTATTTGCATGGATGAGAAGGGAACTTTGGAAAAATGCTTCATAAGAGGCACTTGCCTAGATAAGAGAGGCATGACGATAAGAGAAAAGAAATTATCTTTAAGTTTGAGAACTCCAATAATCAAAAAAGTGGATAATAATGGTGCTATGGGGAACATATATCGCTCAGATTGGAAAATAATGCCACATAGGAATAGAATTAGAAGCCCAGATGAAATTATAGAGATGATCGTAAGTAGTTTGTTCATTTCATGTGCCTTTACTAGTCCGATGAGCAATATTGGAAATGTGATTATTGAGATAATAATTGCAAGGTAACTCACTCCATAAGGATTAATCAAATGGAAGCCTAAGGCTATTCCAGGGATTTGAACAAGATAAAAGATTAATCGCGAAAGGAATGCATTGCCCACTGTAAAATTCAAGTAAAGGAATAATATTATTGCATAAATAAGAGTGGCAAAGATTACGAATAAATCAAGATGGATGGATCGGAAATTAATTTTCTTGTAAATCAACACTAATGCCCCGCATAAACCAACACCTAGAAACACAAAAGGCCATAGTTTCGAAATAAAGGAGATGTCTACAAAGTTCACGGTAGTATCAAGGACGCCATAATGAACATAATTCCAAAGAAACCAAGGCGTTAACATAACTACCAGACCGGAAGAAAACATCATCCCATTCTTAAATCTCTGTAAAAATAATGGGCCGCGAACTATGAAATATGAAATAATCGCTAAGAGAATAAGATAGATACCCACTTGTCGAACCAGATAAGAAAGTCCACAAAGAATGCCTGCAAGGACTGATAATTTTGTATTATTTTTTAAGGCGATTAACATTTCAAAATTTCTAAAAATAAAATAAAGGGCAAGAAATGAAAGAAATGTAAAGGGTATATCTGTCATAATCCAATAGGAAAGGTCAAATATCTTATGATGAAAAGTCAAAAAAACTGCAGTAAACATACCAACTGTATTTCCACCAAGTTTCTTACCGAAAGAATAACCGACAAATACAAGAAAACTTGCGAAAAGTATTGTTAGTAGGCGAATGAATACAGGATTCTGATTACCTAGTAATGAAACGATGAATGTTAATAAGAAGATATAACCAGGTTTTGCACCAATAAAATCTTTTGCCAATACTGAAGAGATTTCAATTAGGTGCAAAGCTTCATCCATTCCATACACCCATTTTCGAGTGGGAATAAGCCTAATAAAAACAGAAATGCAAAACAGTACCAATAATCTGAATGTGTTAGATTGCCAGAGTTTAACCATGAAACTACCTCTATGCCCAAAATAGAAAGAACAAAGTCATAAGAAATTTATGGTGTTATCCAGAGTGAGAATCTTCTCAATTCGTAGTAAATTGAAAGATATTGTAAATTCTGTTTTAAATTTAGTCTGGTATAACAAAACAAGATTTAAATTATTTCTTCTTGCGCTTATAGTTTATTCTGTTTCAATTGCACATTATTATGCCCCTGATGAATCTAGTTATTGGTTACTGACTGTATCAATTACTGATTATCACAGTCTGTACATAGATCAAGCTATGATAACTTACACACCTTGGAAACTAGATTCTAAAATGGGCGTTGGTTATTACGATGGACATTATTACTCCACGTTGCCACCAGGTTTATCGTTTATAGCGATACCCTTCTTCTTGATTGGAAAAGGCATTTGGAATGTCCTAGTTTTTTTCGGAATAAGCATGTCGTACATTACAATAACATTTATCCCAATGGCTATGCTAAATTCAATTTCTGCAGCTTTTACTATTACCTTGTTTCACAAGCTCTTAAATGAACTAGAGTTCAGCGATAATTCAGCCCTTTTGACATCAATAACTCTTGCATTTGGCACAATCTCCTGGGTATATGCAAAAACGTTCTACGCTCAATCCTTGTCAATGTTATTAAATTTTTTTGGCTTATATCTAGTTATTTTAGCTACAAAATATAAAAAAATAAACAGATTTTTTTTGGCAGGAATTGTAGTCGGTATAGCTACAACTGTAAGAGTCTCAAATATTTTCTTAGTTATACCTGTTGTGATATATCTAGCTTTAAAATCTCAAAGGATAAATGCGTTCATTTTTTTCATTTTTGGAACATTACCTGCTGTCTCTTTACTCCTCCTCTATAATTACTTATGTTTTGATAATCCATTCATTACAGGATATTACTATGATCTAATTTATGATTATACATCTATATCATCCACTTTCTCTACAAATCCCTTGTTCGGTATTTATGGCCTTCTTTTTAGTCCTGGAAGGGGGCTATTCGTATATTCCCCCGTTTTAGTTTTATCAATTCCTGGATTTTACTATTTTTTAAAAACAGATAAAGAAGAAGCAATCTTGTTTATCGCTTCATTTCTTGTAATTTTGTTGTTCTATTCATCATATACTTGGTGGCATGGTGGATTGTCTTTTGGCCCACGATTTTTAACGGACATTCTTCCATCAATTGTGTTGCCATTAGGAAAAACGCTAGAAAAATTTTCATCTAACAAATATTTCTGGATACTCTTTTACCTACTTCTTGGATTTAGCATATTTACACAGACTATTGGAGCACTTACATCACCTTTAGCCGATATTCAGGAATATGCGCTCCCTAGAAAAATAGATGATCTAACGCGAAATGGACCAGATATTCTCATCTATAATCTGATTAAAACTACTAAATGAAGGAAAAACCTATTTTTAGTCATAAATTCCGTAAAATCCGTTTTAGTATATAAACTGTTAATTAGGCAATTGAACGTTTCACTAATCATCCTTCGTTAATAAGCCACTTGAAGATGTGCAGCGAATGCAACAAAGCAAATTATCAGAAAAACTAAGAATAGAGTCTTATCTTCATGTTTTAGAGAGGGTGTGATTAGAAACATTAGCGCGAACCCTAAATATAGTGCCCAACGCTCTGGGCGAAAATATGGGAAAATATAGCCTAGAATAACAAGGAGAGATGTTGCTATAACCCATACACTCCAATGTGATTTAGATATATTAGAATGGTTAAAGGCATAATAGATCAGGAATAGACCAATTGAAGTGATTATTCTAACAGTAGGTATAATTATGGCATCCGTCCAAAGTGGATATAACGCGGGATGAAGATCAGAAGGACCAAGAAAAGTACCCGCTACAAGATATCTTTGAATTCTACCAATAGAAATAAAATAGACTAGATATGGATCACGTATTAGCCAAATGGGCAAAAATGAAAGTAATAATCCAACTGCTATAATTAAAGTAAATTTCTTTAGACATTTTTCGTCTTTTGCTAGATAAAGCAATGAAATGAAAAAGAGGCTTGCTGTTACGATGTGAGTTGCCAAGGATAATGCAAAGAAAACGGCAGTTAGAATTCGTTTTCGTTCCCAAAAATATAGCGCCAACAAACCGAAAGTAATAGCAAATAGAGTTCTTAAAAGATCTGCTTCTATTTTGAGGATTACAGATGAAAAAATATATATTAACGCCCCCGTTGTTGCTATGCCCTCATCAAAGCGTTGAAGTAACAGTTTATGGGTTATACTCAGGTTTATTAGACTAAAAATAATGGAAATAATTGAAATGAAATGAATCGGTAAACCAATGGCGACTATACTTGCCAAAAGAAAATATCCGAAGGGTTCTCCAATTAAATATTTGTCAAGACCTTGAGGATTGTTAAAAAAACTCCATATAATGATATTGAAATCCTGTACGATGAAATTAACAATTGAGAAATAATTAGGGAGGTCTGGACCAACCCATTTATCTCCTCCTCTCCATAAGGCAAAAAAGGAGACGATTGCATGTAAAATTAGAAGTTGTTTTAATTGTATTATTTCTGGAAATTGAATTGCGGTTATTCTGATTCCATATTTGTACAATATCGTATAAATTATCGGTGAAATTATCAGAATTGAAATGGATATTAGATAAACTGGTCCATGTATTCTATAGTACTCTGAAGGAATAATGACCAATCTACTAATAAAAAAAAGAAGCCCCTGTAGAAAAATGCCACATAGAAATACAATAATAATTATAGTAGCAATAATGAATACTTTCCTGTATTTCTGAAAGAGTTCATGCACGGTTTGGAGGATGTTATTCATCAAATACACCCACTCCAACTGGGATATCTAAAGTATTTTTAAAGATTTTTTAGGGAATTGAAGATATCAAGCAAATCTATAAAATCTATCTTTGTACTAATATAAAGCCTAGAAAAAAGGAGAGCGTACCGTTAGTTATGAAGTATTGGTGTATTAGATGAAAATAGCCTTCTTGACACACTATTTCAAGTCACCTGACAGTAGAGGAGATTATATCAAAGAAATTGCACTAGGCTTGGAAGAAAAAGGTCATAATGTAACTGTATTTGTTACAGGGCCATGGATCGATCTTCAGGCAATAGGAAGGCTACCTAATAGTAAAGTATTCTCATTTTCACGAATTTTCTCAAAAGTACCCCTAATCCATGAATTTTCTTTGGTTCCTTATCTTAAAAAAGCCTTGAGTTTTCTAAGTCAATATGATGTGTTCTGTGTAGAAACGCACTCGTTTATAGATTTTTTATTGGTTTTTTTAATTAAGCGCCTTTATAATAAACCATGTGTATTTGATCATCATGGTCTTACATTTTCTGTTTATAAAAGAGGCTTAGATAAACTTTCGCTTATAAAATATGATGCATTATTCAAGTTTTGGCTTTCATTTATACGATTTAATCGAATTATAACGCACAGTTCATATATTAGGGATGAAGTAAAGCAGCGATATGGTGTAAGTAGTGAAGTGGTACCTCATGGTGTTGATTTAAATAGATTTAATCCTAATATATCTGGAAAACGTATTAGAGATCTCTTTAAGATAGGAGATACAACTGTAATACTCTACGTGGGTCGTCTTGAGGCGCATAAAGGATTGGGATGGCTTTTAAAGACAATAAAATTAATAAAAAATGATCGAAAAGATATAAAAATCAAGATAATCATTGTGGGGAGCGGAAGAGAAAGAAAAAGCCTTGAGGTGCTTGCAAAAAGATTGAACATATCAGATATAGTGATATTTGCAGGACGAGTCTCAGAGGGGGATCTGCCTAGTTATTATGCAGCAAGTGATATTTTTGTCATACCAAGCCTCTATGAAGGGTTTGGATTGCCAATTTTAGAAGCGCAAGCCTGTGGATCGCCAGTTATTGGAGCTGATTGTACTGCAATAACTGAAACTATTGGATTGGGAGGCGCTGTTGCAAAACCAAATGATGAAATTTCATTAAAGAATGAAATCTTACGGCTTATTGATGATAAACAAACCTATAAAGAATTAGTGAAAAAGAGTTTAGAAAACGCAGAAAAATATAGCTGGCAGAGCGTTATC
>JAECRW010000055.1 GCA_016294985.1 Candidatus Sifarchaeum marinoarchaea
GTACACACTTTTTTACTTGCTACGCAAGCAGTTCTGTGGATTTTAGTATGATTATACTTCTAATTGCGTCAAACTTCAATTTCACGCAACTTCAAACAAAACTTCCTTTATAAGGTATATATATTACGAGTACACATTTATGTAACAGAACTACATAAAGCAATATGGAGAGGAAACAATTGACATCTACTACTAAAAAACAAAGTACTACTGACACAATACTAGATGATCTCATAGAATTAGGCTTCTTAAAATATGAGGCACAAGTATATCTTGCACTTGTGGTATCGGGCCCAATGAATCCCACAGAGATTGCGAAACGATCTGATGTTCCGAGGCCAAACGTTTATGATACTCTTAAAAAATTACTCGAAAAAGGATTTGTTATAAAGGAAGATGTAAAGCGTGCTCCACGCTATATTGCGGTCTCGCCCAGCGAAGTAATTTCGAAGTTGAAGTCTAATAAACAAAGAGAGTTAGAAAAACTGGAACAACTGGAAAACACTTTTCAAAACGACCTAGAGAAAGTTTACCGTGAGATAATGTCTAGAATGAGTCCCACCGAAACAGGCTGGTTGATCGTAGGAAAAGATAAGGTCTATAATCAAGTGAAACGAATGCTTACAGAATCGAATGAAGAAATTTATTCTCTGATAACTCCTGACGTTAGTACTTCTCCAAACGCCACTGATGACTTATTCAAAGTTCTCGCAGACAAATCGAATGCAGGTGTAACTGTAACTGCTGGCTGGAAAATCGATAAAAATAATTTTAAAATAGCTGAGTTATTAAATAAAGCAAAAAATATATTTCATTGGTCTATTGGGGAAATGCCGCTTGGTACATATATTTCTGATTCAAGAGAATGCTTGATTACTTTTATTGGAGAATGGACACCGACTCCAACTCATGATTTGGCTATATGGCTACGTAATCCAAAGTATGTAAAAGCAATAGAAGCTTTAACGTTAAAATTGTTCACTCTTATAATGCCTGCTTCAGAACGAATTAAGGAACTTAAGACAAAGAGAGGTAGGGGATGAAAAAATATCTTCTAAGTTTGAATTTAAAGTCGTTGTTATTGGTGATGAAAAGTAGATAAAACATCACTCATCATTAGATATACCAAAAACGCTTTTCTGAGTTATATAAGCAGACTATTGGTTAAGATATTTCTTCTGGATACCACAACTTCTTTTCTTGACTATTGGTGAACTTGAAAAATATACACTTCATTCTCCTGATAGACTGGGGTGTAGTGAGGTGAATTAAATAGTGATGGACTTGGTTGTGCCCTATCGTGGATTATTTTAGCGCCAATGTAAATATAATCGATTTCATACTTCACAAGGAGTTCTATTGTTTCTTGGGAGCAGGGATTTGATAATAGGAGAGCATTTAGTGTCTGCATATCGTTCCAGAATTCAGTTGTGACATATTCCTCAAAATGGTTCGTATATGGTGAAATTACTCTCCTATGGGCAAGAATGGGAATCCATTGGCCGGCATCTGCACCAAAAAAATCACCTGCGTAGAAAGTAGCGTTTTCGTCAGTATTCTCTTTAATCCATATCATAGCTGAATAATCATCTGCTGAAACCGCTGAAAACTTCCTGAATCGAATTGCATGATCTACATTCCATACGATTTGTGGTGTTATCATTATGATTATAATTATGAAACCGAGAATCCAAGGCAATTCCCGCCTTCTAAAAGACGCTAGTGGTTTGATCCTGGGAATGTCTGATAGTACTTTGTACACTCCATAACCTGCAATGCATGAAATTGGAAACGTTGCTGTGTAAAAGGTGCGATCTGGAATAAAATTGTACCAAAAAGGAAATTGAATAAAGAATGATCCTTCAGGGTCATTTATACTAAATATACCTAATATTACTAGCCAAATAATGACGTACCAGTGTTCCTTTTCAATTTGTTTTAAAGCACTTTTTGCCAAGATGTAAATGAGCCCAATGCCGAAGAAAAGAATGGTAATATCTCCAAAAATCCAGCTTGCATTCGTCCAAATGATAGATAATCCTTCAAAAGAGGCAAAATATTCTATTTTTACAAAGAGTGCTCTATTCCACCAATATGGAATGTAAACAGACTGCAGGAATTCTTGTTTTTTTGGCTCACTTGCCACTAAAAATGCTCTAATTGACAGAGGTAAGGTAAATAGAAATCCAAGGCATACTGTGACAAAAACAGATATTATATTCCTAAACAAACGCTTCTGAAAGGCCTTATAGAGGAGTGGCGGAAGAATAAATACTAGAAGCAACAGAGAAGAAAGATAGTGAGCGTAAAATGCACCCATTGACAGTAAAACACCAATTAACACATGGTTGATATTAAAGCTCTCTTGCTGAATGAATTTATCATACAAAAAGCCTACAGCAGTCAATGCAAGATAATACCCAAGAATTGCTGAATTTCCACCCCAACTAAAAAAGTGAATTGGCATAAAGGTAAGCATTCCCAGAACAAACGCTACACTTAACGCTATTTCTCTGTTCTTATACACTCGTTTTACAAAATAATAAGTTGAGATAGTAATTAATGAACTGTAAATATTAGTAGTTATCATAACAGATGTATGTGCTGGAGTAAAGAACAGATGAACAAAATACGCATTGATCGCATGAAATCCAATCATATAACTTAGAGAACTGTTGATGAATGGTTGCCATGTTGAGGGAATGCCATTATTCTCCACAATCAATAAAGTTATTAATGCATGAAATTTCGGATCGTCTCCCGGGGGCACATAAAGTCCCACAAGCGGAATTAGGCGTGATATCATAATTAAGATGAATATCGTGCTAAACATGATTTCGAAACTGTATTTTTTCCAACTTTGAATTGATTCTGTATTGATTTGTATTAAACTAAGTTTATCAAGAATCTTTACGTATTCCTTAGTTCTAACAAGAAAAATTACTCTAATTCCGATAACTGATATTAGAAATACAAATGCAGAGATAGTATTAAAGAGAAAGCCAAAAAGTGTTAATAAAAGTACAAGAACAATTAAAACGATAGATCCAATAGTTATTCGCATGTTAATGCGTTCAAATACGTCTAAATCGTTGAATGTTTTTATAAATCTTTCAAGAAGTGTAATGAGGGTATCTCCTATAAAAATTAAGCATATTAGAAAGCCAAGAGTAAATCCACAAAGGCTTATCAGGTCTAGTGGATGAAACATCTTGAATCCTCTACCCTCACGTTCATTTTGCTACTTTATAGACTCCTACAGCCGTATTCTTAAACACAAGTTCAAATAATTGAGAGTATTCATCAAATTTTTGGAGTTCGTCCATAGAGAAGCGTTGACGCTCTCTAGGACCTACAAGCACATAGTCTACATCATATTTTTTTAAGAGTTCTGAAATCATGTCAACATCTTTTGAAGCGTATATAGTTAGTGCATCGGAATATCTCCCATCATAGTATAAACGTTGACTCTCTACATGAATTTCATTCCCTATAACAACTTTCCTTGCTCCGTAGGTGATCAGCGGACTCGGAGGCTCTCCGTTAAGAGAGGGTGCTGTTAAAAATATGGCGTCTGAAGGAGTATTTGTTTTGATCCAATTGTATGCTACCAACTCTTCTTCAGTAATACTATATTGAGGCGACTCCAAATTGGCAGTAGTATTCCATACTTGCCAAAAAGGGATGAAACTGACGAAAAGAATGATGATTATAAGTATAATTGAAAAGTGGCGCACCAAACTTTGCTGTTTATTTACGTAGTTCATTGTCTCTTTGATTCCTATTGCACCTAAGAAGATCACCGGAATTGTCGCGGAATAATAATAGAAATAGTTGCCGCCTCGATACAAGTGAGTGAATAAGATAAAAAGAACTGCGCTTCCAACCCAGGCACCAAGTAATAGATACGACTTAGGCAGCTTCTTGATTTGTATTATGAATGCTATGAAACCAAACAGAGAGCAAAGACCAAAATAGATGAGCAGAGCCTGTATAGTATAAAGCGGAACAAAAAGCCCTACAAGGGGTCTAATTCGGAAGTATCCACCAGGGTTTCCCACTGCTAGATAAAAAAGATATGGTGCAAATACACCTAAGTAGAGTCCCAGAGGTATTATTGACGCAATTGTCTGAAGAGCAAATACTATACCTTCTTTATACCTCTTTGTTATTAACATGTAAATCAAGAAGATAAGTAATGTAAACACAATGGTAAGATAGATAATCGGATGATAAAAAGGCATCATCGACAGAAGGGCGAACGCCATAATGTAGTATCTTCTAGTTTTTTGTGTCAAGTATAAATGCAGGAAAAAAATGATTAAAACTGCAAGTATATACGCTGGTGTGCGTACAAAACCAGAATATAGTGATTCAATAGCTAAAGATCTCACGAAGACTTGTGGTCCAGGTGTTCTTTGATAATGGGCAAAAAATGGATTTATGCCTGATCCTATCGCCAGAATGAGCCAATAAATGGCTATACCAAATGTTAAAAAATAAACAGCAAGTAATCCCGCTCTTTTGCTTTTAAATTTGTCAACTATAAAAACAAAACACAAAGCAAGAAATACAGTATTGATTACTGCATTCTGAATTATGGTGGTTAATATGACAGTAATTCCACCCACTTCCATTATAGCGGCGTAAAAGAGCATATGAAACCAAGGATAAGTAAGTACAACTCCTGCATATTCAGGCGTTGTCGGGGGAATGCTTCGAACACACTCTTGGATTATAGCCCAATACCAGAAATGATCGATAGGGTCAAAGTAGAAAAGTGTATTACCTTGATCCACGCGAATTAGTAACGTTGAAAACAATAAATTACTAGAAAATGCAAACAGTAGCAAAATTCCTAACATGATTAATGTTTCTAGTCTTATTGGCTCTCCGATATAGATTATTGGTCTATTCAGATATCTAGAAAAGAACAGGCCAATGACAAGAACTGCATCCAAAGATGCAATAATAATCCAAACATTCAACCTTCCAAAAATGCTCCCTAGCAATAATATAGTTAATGGAGCTGCAAATATGTTCAATGCCGCTGAAAAAAGCATCATTCGTATCTTATCTGTTTGGAGTTGTAAGAAAAACCTTAACAGAATGTAACCTGGTAGAATATTAAAAAGTGCGATGTATACAATGCTACGCACAGGATTAATGAACAGAAATGATACATGAAGCAGGAACAGTGATATTACAAATACTTTTTCAGACTCCCAAATCCCAAGTATCTTTTCTTTTACCTCATTAAAACTCATAGAAATACCTCAAGGAGACTCCCCAGCTTTAGCGGGGAGAGGAATAGAGGTCGAGCGTTGTTCACACGTCCCTTTCTGCGAGGAACAGGGGATAGTGTACCCGACCTCGCTCGGGTGGTGTTTTAATGACGGGTACTCGCAAGTCCCGTCCTCCCAACACCAAGGAGTAAGTCTACTTCGAGGCTGTTGTAAAGGCTTTTTACATCGGCAGCACCGTTCCTACCCCTCAGAACTTTTAACCACCGACGACAGAGCGGGGGGCTAGTGGAACACCCCAGGGTGTCATGACCTAAACAACTGCTGCATCTCGAGGAGAGACGCCCTCTAATCAACTAAGAGACTTGTATGAACAAGCCTCTACCCTTCAGGGTGGGGTAGTTGACTATATTCTAACCTTTGTTTGCACTATTGATGGAGTATCACAAGCCTCTGGATTTATAAAAGATATCGAAGACCTGATTTTCCATTAGACATAATTATAATTCATTAAGGGAAGTTGCCGTTCTCAACTATTAAGGTGAACTTCATGTTACTTGAAGAAATGAGCTGGGATGAAGTAGAAGAGAGATTGAAAACAACTAAAACAATAATTGTGCCATACGGCTCTTGCGAAGCGCACGGTTTTCATGCCCCACTTTTCACGGATACAAAAATCGCTTTTGAAATTGCGTTAAAGGTTGCTGAAGAATTAGACATCTTTGTTGCCCCTGCTATGCCTTACGGGGTTTGCAGAACCACTCGAAATTTCAGCGGAACGCTTAGTCTTTCATTTGATTCGCTTAAATCTCTGACTTTTGACCTTCTTCAAGAACTTGCGGAAACCGGCTTTGAACAAATTATTCTCTTTAGTGGTCATTGTGGTAAAAGTCAATTGATAGCTTTAAGAGAGGCAGGATTCTTGTACACAAAGAACTCTGACAAATCTAAGGTTTTTCTTGTTTCTGCAGCAGATTTAGTGGATGAACGCATAAAAAAGTTGACGGAGTCTCCACTTTACCATGCAGATGAGTTAGAAACATCTTTAATGCTTTTTCTGACTCCTTCTTTAGTTAAAATGGATAAAGCTATCAAAGAAGTTCCAAAAATCCCCAAGTACCTCATAAAAACTACAGGTCGCCCATGGATGAAATCAAGTGTCTTAGGAGATGCAGCAAAGGCGACCTATGAGAAGGGAGAAAAAATCTTCAACATTCTTGTAAAGAACTTCATAGAAATTGTGAAAACATTCTGAACTCCTATAAGGCAGATATGATACACTCTACGCTTGCATCAACAGGGTTTCCCTTTTAAAGAGAAAGGTATAATATACAAGAAATACAATTTGTATGATATAGCAATCTAATTTCATGCTAAAGAGGTTGAAACTATGTCAAAAGGCCCAGCTCTACTAGGCGGTATACTGATTGGAGCCGCTATTTGGATCGAGGTGTTTGCCCTTTTAGGTGTGTCATACTATTGGTTGGTGGTACCACTCATTCTGGGATTCCTCGCTGGCTTATTTATCGGAGGTTCAGGTGAAGCTAGTGGTGGTGTGTGGCTTGGAGGTGTATTTCTTTCAGCAATGGTAGGATTTTTCGTTTATTTCCTATGGTTCGATACTAATCTTCCGCCAATGTCTAATGCTGCATTACTTACCATACCAGCCAGTCTCTTAGCGTTTGTTGGCACATTTTTGATGGCGAAAAGCGCATCTTATTACTGATTCAATCTTCCCTATACCCCCGACATTTTTCCCTTTTTCTGTTTGATTATTTGTACAAAATCTTCCTTCTTTGGCATAGAGCTCATTCGAAGTAAAACCCAATTTGGTAAATATCAACTTATGAAAAGAAAGACATATCAAGTAGAATGGAGTTTTCTTCTAGGGAGGCAAGTCCTTGCTTAATAGCATCTGGATCATCGACAAAGATACGGGCTCATGCGTATTTCTAAAAAGGTATGGCTTCGACATACCTGACGATCAAACTTTAATTTCACGCTTCTTCTCTGCTCTTTGGAATTTTTTTAAGGAGGTAGAAGGGAGAGGCGTTTCTACTTTGACCACAACAGAATTAGATTTCTCACTTGCGGAGTCTGAAAAACTACTCTTCATAGTTGCTACATCACGTGATTCTGTTCATCAACTAAAAATGCTAGCGTGGGTTAAAAATCTAAAAGAAGTATATTTAAAAACCTTCGAAGAGGGCGCTAATTTTCAGAATTCAAAATTTATTGATATATTAAGCGAAAAACTTGATCAGCTCGTGGTCAAGTGGTTCTCAGAATATGTGGATGAATCAGAGGTTTTCAAAGTTTCTGATCTACGAGTAGCTGAGTCACAAGGAACAGAACTCAATCAATTGTTGACTATGCGCTTTGGTTATCAAGGCCTTGAAATATTAAAATCCTTAGATGGACTAAAAACTGTGGAAGATATTCAAAAAGAGTTTGGGCTTACTAAAACGAAAGAACTCTTTCGTATTAGCATTCAGCACGGTCTTATCGAACAATCACAAAGAGCAACCGATCTGCGTATACCTTATCGAACAACAAACACACCAGAAGCATTCAGTTACGGGACTCGTGTGAGAAATAAAATATGGAGCAGATTTGGCAATCGAGGGATTGATGTTCTTGGAACGATTGATGGAATACGCCAAGTAAGGGATATTTCAGCATTTCTCGGGATAGATGTGGACATCGTGAAAGAAATTCTCGAATACGCCCAAAAAGAGGGCTTAATTGAATGGTAGGTTGCTAGAACTCCCCCAAAGACTTTTATCGTTTAAATTATAATTCCAAAGCTTCTACATCATCAACAATACGTGCCGTTAGTCGATTAAATGTGTCTTCTACATGTGAGCCATCTTTTGCAGATGTTTCAAAGAAGGGAATATCTCGTTGTTCTGCGAAACTTTGTCCTTCATCCACATCAACCACTCTGAGTTCTGCAAGGTCAGTCTTTGTAGCAATTAAAATCGTTGGAATATTTCCACAATGTTTTTCTATGTCGTTAAACCATTTAGGGAGGTTGAGAAAGGATTTTCGATTTGTAATGTCATAACAGCATAACGCACCCAGCGCTCCTCGGTAGTACAGTGGACGCACATAAGAAAAGCGTTCTTGCCCTCCAGTATCCCATATCTGCAACTTTACTGTAGATTCTTTACTTTTCCCTTTGCGTGGTATTTTCAGGATCTTTATTGAGAAATCTACCCCTATTGTCATCTTATAAGATTCTCGAAACTGACCTGTGGTGAATTTTCTCGTTAGTGACGTTTTGCCAACAGCACCATCACCGACAACAATTACTTTGAAGAGATAATCGAAAGCCATAGATCTCAAAACCTTAAAAACGTTATTTTTATTACCTATCGTTGATTATATGTCGTTTTAAGAGGCGTTTTATATGATCTGAAAGTGTTGTTAATACCTTATTTAAATATAACTCAAGCCAAGTAAAAAAGATTTTTCTATATTTTAATTATTGCCAATTCTTTCTGTCAAAATCTCTCTTCATTGTCTCTAATGCGTTACAAAATTTTGGTTTTCTTTGAAAGAGTCGCCCCTATATCTTTTTTGTGGTTGCGGAAAAAAGTCTCAAGTTGATTCAATATACAAAAGGTACATATATGAGGAAATCTCAAGTTAAATTGTTCAATAAATCATCTACTTGTAGTTTTGCTAGATAAGCTGATAATTGAGGTTGACTAATATGTCCGAAGTTGAGCCACGAGAAGATTTAATGAATTTATTAAGCGAAATTGAGAGTTCAACTGATTTAGAAGCATGTGCAATTGTGACAAAAGAAGGGCTACGAATTGCACATGCAGCAGGTTCCGATACTGATGCTGACATCTTTTCAGCACTTACTGCAGTCATACTCAGTATGGGCGGTAAAGCGATAAACGAACTGAATCATGGTGCTTTTAAGGAAGTGATTATAAGAGGTACCGAAGGCTATACAATTGTTACCAGCATCGACGATGAACATGTGTTGGTAGGTGCGGGCCGTAACCCGATTCGAATTGGGTACTCTGCGCTTGTCTTAAGAAAATATGCGCTGAACATGGCGCCATTGCTTCAAAAGTGAATTTTCTTAATAAATCTCTAAGTTTTGGCAAAATTCTCA
>JAECRW010000222.1 GCA_016294985.1 Candidatus Sifarchaeum marinoarchaea
TATTTGCATGGAAGATATATTGCTTCTGAATTGTCAACAATTCGTGCTTTAATCTTCACGAAACCCTGAGGTTCAAAGATAGATGTCCCGTACTTTTCACGAACTTCTTCTTTACTCCTGATGGAATGAACGCTAAACCTCGTTTTATCATACATTCCAATGTTCCATCGTCTGTGAAAAATCTTTTTTAACTCGGCTGCATCTAATGGAAGTATCTGCGCTCTTGATTGGCACCACTTGTGCAAAAATTCATTAGACATTTTTGAAAAAGGGAAGCCTTCTTTTGTTAATTCTAACAATGTGCTTTTTACTCTATGGGCGTTCTTGGCGCCATAAACGGTTATATCTATATCAGAAAACGCAGGATTATGAATATCAAGAAGAATTGAGCCTATAATTCCAAAAGATGTTAAAGGGGCATCACTTCGTTGTGATAGTTGCCTAATTAGGTTGATTGCCTTGCTTTGGAGACTATCTAGTGAGTTCTCCTTTAATAAATTCTGACGTTTTTCCTCGGGAACATAGTACTTTTCAATTTTGTCAAGAGGAACAGCAGACATCTCGATCTGATTTACTGGACAGAAAAAGAGATATTCAGGGTATTGGTGCCGCAAAAACGCAAATGTATTCCCAACGGTTGTTGCAGAATAATAAGGAAGCATTCTTTCAAGAGGTGTTGTTCCGTCCTTCCATTTTCCAGAAGATATGCTAGGGATATATTTAAGGTATGCGATAATGCGATCTGGTGGATGGGTATAGCCTACCACTACCCAAAAGAAACCTTCTTTTGTCCGAATAAAATCTCTGTCAGCGATGTAGCCTCTTTTAGTAATTAGGTTCATTAAATTACACCGACAGGCTTGAGCATGCGTTTAAAGAACTGTGTTGGCATGAAATAATCATCCCGTCGTTCTCCAAGTACCATTTGATACCATTCAGATCCATCTTTCCTTATTACCTTTTCAATTTTTCCACTGGCAACTATAGTTTCCCCCTTTTTTGCCTGTTCACAGAATCGCCCTCTAAATGAGATTATCTGGCGAATTTCTTTCACTTGGACACCCTCAATAATTTTTGTGTCTTCCATTAAATATCTACTCGGTGTGAAGATAGCTTCAGAATCATCGGCAATCCTACCTTTAACCACTGCATAGCCAACTTTATTGTAACAAGAGTCTTCATAGGTCTCATCTACTTCTGAAGGGGTTTTGACAAAACGCATAAAAAACTCTCGATTGTTGTACAATCCTGAAATATGTTTTCTCTTTTCTAACTGAACAAAAGATGAAAAAGCCGACTCTGTTTGTTGATTTCTGAAATAGTGGAGTTTCTGCAACTCATCAATGGTCATAGGACGCACAGCATGTTTTCTTTCATCCATTATCTCAGTTAAACACTTATGGACTTTGTAGGAAGCTTCTGTACCATAGACAACGATATCCATGTCAGACTTAGGCGTATGTAATCCAACCATCAAAGAACCAGAAATCCCTATAGAATCGCTTGCCACTCCCTCACTAAGAATCTTGATAAAAGAAATGCTTTCTTTTTCTAGATCTGAGAGTTTAGGTTTATTTAAAAGAAGTTGTGCTGTCTCTATAGGGTTGTATATCTTCTTTATGTCCTTATGATGGATGCCTTGAAGGATTCGCCCACTATATTGGTCTTCGAAGAGGTAATGGGGATAATGTTTTCTTAAAAATTCGAAACGGTCGCTAAGTCTGTAAATTTTCGAAAATTTATTACCATTTCTTACTCGTGTCCCGTTTGGGGATAGATAATATCTTAAAAATGCGATTATACGATCAAGAGGGTGTAAAATGCCTTTTACATCAAAAATCAACGATTCTTTGGTTTCAACGAAGTAACCTTCAATTGCTGCGATAGAATTCATTTCATCTTATCACCTCAAGGAGACTCTGTCCGAGCGGGCGGAGAGGAATTGAGGTAAATTTCACTTTCAGACAGGGCTCCCTATCTTTAGATAGCTTTTCTGATAATAATATGGTAGGTCTAAAGGCACTCGCCCCGTATACACGGGAGAGGAAATGGTTGCGTGATGGCCTACGGAGGAGTTAAGGAGTAAACTATCGATATAGCCCGACTCTATATGAGGATTACTGGGCTGGGGCGTGGTAAACCGTCCCTTAATGTGGCGTGTGATGAAGTCGAAGCCTGTCTTAGGATAGGAATTGAGATCAAGCATAGTCATAAGCTCCACCGAAAGGGTGGGGTAGTTTACACACTTGCTCCTAATTAAATAAATGGCAAAAACTAATTTATCGATTGTTGATCTGTAGCAAAACCGATTTCTCTGAGGGCCCGTATGACAACGACGCCTATAATTGTAGTAGCAATAGCAATGATTATTCGTTCTATAGGATAAATAAAGGCGATAAAAATCCATATTTCT
>JAECRW010000223.1 GCA_016294985.1 Candidatus Sifarchaeum marinoarchaea
TCGTCCCCTACATATTGCTTTCAAAATGAAAGCGAGCCTAAGATAGCCGGAAACTGCCTATCCAACATTGATGTGCTGATGATAGGCAGCTGCAAGTCGCGGGTTCGAAGCCCGCCGGTCCCACCATTTTCTTCTTTTGAACAATCCAATAAATTGGATCTTCATTGAACGCACTTTTAAGAAAATACTGAAAGGCAAAGTTTTTGATATCGTAAATAGTTCTTGAGACACAAGACATTCGTTCATTAATACGAGGTATGATTTTGACATCGACTAGTAAACAAGGAAAAAATGATGAGATTTCAGTTTTTAATTCTCCTTATGAACTCTTTAAAGAAGAATGCATTACAATTACACAAAAAACTCTTCATATACTCCTTCCAGATGTGTCTGTTAAACTTAACCATGAAATTCCAGCTAAGTTAGATTTTGGAGAGTTAGCAATTCCTGTTTTTCACATCGCAAAGAAAATGGGTAAGAAACCGAGAGAACTTGCAGAGGCACTTGTTGAAAATATCGATCTATCGAATTCACGTTTTATTAAAAAAGTTGTAATAGGCGGAGCAGGTTATCTTAACTTTTTTGTAGAGTATGATTCTTTTGCCAGACTCGTTATAAATTCGATAAAGGAGTTGGACACAAACTATGGGATGGTTGAGACCAAGAAAAAGGAAAAAATCATTGTAGAGTACCTGAGCCCAAATCCCAATTCCCCTTTACACATTGGACATGCACGAAATGCGGTTCTAGGCAGTTCACTCGTGAAAGTTTTGAAAACACAATCTCATGATGTTCTTTCTCACATATATATCGATGATGTTGGACGTCAGGTTGCCATATGTGTGCAAGGTCTAAGTATGGTAGACTCTCAGCCTTCAGACATGAAGTCAGACCAATTTGTAGGAACTATTTACACAATAACAAATGCGTTTACTGAAATTCAAAAGGCAAAAAAAGAACAAAATAGCTTAGCTGAGTGGGAATCAATCGCAGAAGAATTAAAAAAAGCACAGCCTGAAATTTTCCAACAGATTAGTAATAAATCAAAAAATATCGACTTAGAAGCGGAAATATCGACCCTTATTACTCGTTATGAAAATCGTGATGAAAAAACAGTTCAACTTTTTAGAAGCTTGGTTGATTTAGTGCTTGAAGGATTCAAAGAGACATTCAAAAAAATTGACATTGCTTTCGAAAGTTTTGATTGGGAAAGTTCGTTCATCTGGGATGGAAGTGTCAAGAAGATTTTAAACGAATTAAAAAAGACACCTTTTGTCAGTGAAGTAGATGGTGCATTAGTATTCGATTGTGAGAAAGCTGCGACTGAACTTAATCTAAAAGCCAGTCTCGGTGTCAAAGAAGACCATGAAATCCCTCCTTTGACTTTAATAAGATCCGATGGCACGACACTTTATACGACGCGGGATATCGCGTACAGTTCTTGGAAACTTGGTCAATCAGATCGGGTAATAAATGTTATAGGGAAGGAACAGACGCTCCCCCAACTTCAGATAAGAATCGCGTTGTACGTATTAGGTGAAGATGGCAGCAAGCAAATTCACTATGCCTATGAACTCGTTAAACTTCCAGAATTCAAAATGTCAAGTCGACGGGGACGTTATATTGGTTTTGATGAATTGATAAATGAGGCAACAGCTCGAGCTTTAGATGAAGTAAACACTCGTTCACCACATTTATCTGAAGATGAGAAAAGAAATATTGCTGAAATTGTTGGGATAGGAGCTGTTAAATATGCTTTATTGAACGCTGTGCCCACAAAATTGGTAACATTCACTTGGAACAAAGTTCTTGATTTCGATCAAAATAGCGGTCCATTCATTCAGTATGCTCACGCAAGAGCATGTAACATTCTTAAAAAAGTAAAGCAACTTCCTAAAACTGCTGACTATAATCTAATAAACAATGAATTAAAAAAACTTCTCTTACAAAAACTATCAATTTATCCGATGATTGTATCAAAAGCAGCAGAGGAATTACGACCAGATCTTGTATGTGAGTACGCAAATAACCTAGCAGCAGTATTTAACTCATTTTATGCTTCTATACCTGTATTAGCGGCTGAAACTAATGAGTTAAGAGATTTACGTTTACTATTAGTTAATGGAGTACGAATTGTATTGAGAAACGCTTTGAATTTGATTGGGATCACTGCTCCAGCGAGAATGTAGCCTATATTCGTATTGCTTACAATTCTTTTAAACTATTAAGAGAAACATCAAGGCTTATAATAAAAAACAATTATTAAAGTTAGAAAACTAATCTAACAACGTCTTTAATAGAGATTATAGTCTAAAATATATATTCCTAGGCAAATTTTGTTTGTGTTGGTGGCGTAATTGGGT
>JAECRW010000056.1 GCA_016294985.1 Candidatus Sifarchaeum marinoarchaea
GCTCCTCTGACTCTGTGAGCTTTTTCTCCAATTGCTTCCGTTCCGTAATATCCTTAATCATTTCCACAACTGCTGCAATATTTCCTTCCGCGTCTCGTATGGGAGAGCTGGTGGTCAATAAATGAATACCACTTCCATCCGGAAGTATGCTAGGCCGTTCGGTAACGATCGTTTTTCCTTCATTAAACACCCTTTCGACAGTACAGTCAGGACAGGGCGTATCTAACCATTTATAAACATCATAACACTTCTTGCCAACAACATCACCCCAGAGATCCTTTACTTGCTGATTTGCCCAGATGATGTCTAAATCCTTATTTTGAATTGTGATGAGGTCTCCAATTCCAGCTAATATTGCCTTGAGTTTTTCTTCCGATTCTTTTAGGGCTTTTGTTCGTTCATCAACCATCTTTTCCAGGTTTTCAGTATATTCTTTTATTTTTTCCTCAGCCCGTTTGCGAGAGATGATACTTCCCACTCGTTCGGCAATAACGTTGATCAGAATTCTCTCTTCCTTTAGAAAAGGTCCCTCATCGATTTCTGGTTTTTCTTTCAAATAACAGACTTCCACAATACCAATTCGATCTCCATGCAAATTGATGTCGCTGACCTGCTTCCAGATGGTTTCTCTAAAGTTTTTCGTTATGAACTCTTGATCCTCCAGAATGATTCGTGCGCTCGTGATTCCTGGGTGCTGCCAAGCAGGAGGAATGAGATCAACTATCCCCTGAAGTAGTTCCTCCAACAAAATGTCCCTTTTCTCAACAAGTTTAGAAATGCCATAGAGACAATTCATTTCCTTGACTCGCTTTCCTAGATCATGTGTACGTTTCCTTAATGCCATCTCAACCCGCTTGGGCAAGGTGATGTCTTTGATCACATAAACAAATTTCACAATTTCTCCGATTTCATCCTCGATGGGATACGCACTTAGTTCAACAAAACGTTTATTCCCTTCTTTATCAAAATGGCTATGCGGTAGAATTTGAGTTTTGCCAGTTTTTTGCAGTTCATAAATGGGGCATGGATCACGGGGTGGTTCACAGGGGCTCTCCCGAAGATGTGTAACCTGGTAACAATACTTTTCTAGGATGTTATCCATTTCGTAACTATATTTTTCTAGAGCTGCCTTATTTGCCCATAGAATCTTACAATCTTTAGAGAGAAGAAATATGCTCTCCGTAATCCCTCGGGTTATACTTTCCAGTAGTTCTTTTGATTTTTTTATTTCTTTTTCCGCCTGCTTGTGCTCGGTGATGCCGCTTTTTATCGCTTCCTTTACATCAGCTGGGACATCATCCCTGTCCAAATATTCTGCTAAACCTATCTTTGGCATTATAATAGCTCCAAGTTATCATCGACATGGCTATACATATCTTTTGCGGTCTAAGGCGAGGCTAAAGCTGAAAGATTGAGGAAAGGGGGATATGTAAACTACCCCGCCCTAAAGGACGAGGCTTGTAGCTGTACTTGGTATCAGTCGGTCTAAGGCTCTTACCATATGAAGCTACAGAAGTTCAATGAGAAATATGCAACTGATTCTAAAAATGTGCTGAAAAAAACAACTCGACACTAAAACATTGACAAATACGCTCGCGTAACAAAATTTGGATACACTTGCTAAATCAACCGAATTCTTTTTAAGGATTTTCGATATGTTATTTATTTTTGTTTAATAAAAGGAGGCCTTCTTTTGCTTGATTTATCTGAATATCCTGTCATAGATACACACTGTCATGTTTTTAGAGAGGATGTTGGTAAAACTCTTACTGCAGATGGCTTCGCCCAAGATATAAATTTCGGCTCTTTTTACCCAGATTTTTTAATTCCATCATCTATTCTTAACGATTACAATATGGCTTCAAATGAGAAAAAAAATGAACTAGATAAAAAATATAGAATTACACAGACTTTAAAGGAACTCAAATACCATTCTAGGCATGCTCTTTTCTATAGACAAATGTTGCATGAACTTGCAAAGTTTCTAAATTGTGCTGATGATTTAGAAACAATAATTAATGTAAGAAATCAAAAAGCGACAGATTTTAGAAACTATTTGACAGAATTATTTGCAGATGTGCGCCTTGAGGCACTAATAATTGATGACGGATTTTCTGAGATCGCGGTTGATAAACCGCTCCAAACAATTGAATGGGCAGAGTTTGAACAATTAGTGCCCATCCAAATTGTGCGCATCAGTAGAATTGAAAATCTTATTAAAAATGCGCTTCTAGTTTCTACGAATTTTGATGACTTTATTGTCAACTACGACAACGAAATGAATACAGCAATTACTAGGTATAATTCTCGTGGATTTAAATCAATTGTTGCATATCGTACTGGACTGATTATAGGAGCTCCAGATGAATCTGATGCTAGAAAAGATTTTGATAAGTATCTTCGCGAAAAATCGCCAGAAGTTGAGCGATGGGGGCTAAAAAATCTTCGTGACTTTCTGATTTGGCGCACTGTGGAAAAATGCATTGAATTAGATCTTCCCTTTCAGTTTCATACGGGTATTGGCGATGTAGATACAATCGTGGATCAAAGTAATCCAGTTTGTCTATTTGACTTCTTAAGAGACAAAAAAATTAGACACGCAAAGATTATTTTAGCGCATGCTGGTTTTCCCTATGTTTCTGAAGCCACAAATCTGCTGAATATACTTCCTAACGTCTATCTCGAATTATCAGTGATGTTTCCATTTACTAGCGCTGGATCAATAACGAATTTAATGAGGACATTAGAATTTGCTCCTCTAACAAAAGTTATGATTGGAAGCGATGCATTTAACACACCTGAGCTTTATTGGTTAGGAGCGAAGGTTGCGAAAAAGGCATTGGCACGTGTACTCTCTGATTTCATTGAATTTGGAGCTATCAATGAAGATGAAGCCTATAAGTTTGCAGGATTGATCTTATCAGAAAATACAAAGCGTGTATACAAGCTCTGAGAACTTTCCTATTTTTTATGCAGTTATTCACTAAAAAATAAAAAGGAAAAGTCTTTTACCCACCCATAGTAATGGATGGACGGAAATGGAAACTTCTTTCATCTCTTCGGAACTAAGACCAGAGGACCCAATGATTCGCAGTATTCTTGAAAGAGTGTTAAAGGGGAAAAAATTAACTAGACGGGAAGCCCTTTACTTATTGAAGGCAAGGGATCCGAAAGATATCTTTGCATTGTTTTCAACGGCTCATGAGCTTCGTGCACGATATTTTGAAAATTCTGTATTTGCTTATGGATTCATTTATTTCACTACCCATTGTGAAAACTCTTGCACTTTTTGTTATTATAGGAAACCAAACTCTAATTGTCAACGCTATAGAAAAACCCCTGAAGAAATAATACGCCAAGCTGAAAAATTGAAAGAATCTGGAGTACATTTAATCGATTTGACATCAGGGGAGGATCCCCGATTTTTCAAGCCAGACTACTCTGGTTTGCTATTCATTTTATCATCAGTGAAAGAGACCATAGATTTACCATTAATGGCATCACCTGGAGTTCTTCCTAAACTTGTTTTAAAGAAAGTCTCTGAAATTGTTGATTGGTATGCACTCTATCAAGAAACTCACAATCGTGAACTCTTTTCAAAACTACGCATTAACCAAGACTATGACAAAAGAATGAAAGCAAAGCTTCTTGCAATAGGAATGGGGTTATTGATAGAAGAAGGAATTCTTTTGGGCGTAGGAGAATCAGAAGAAGATCGAATTAATTCATTTTTCACCATGAGGGACATTGGAGCAGATCAAGTACGTGTAATGGGATTTGTACCGCAACAAGGAACTCCAATGGAGCAAAACATCTCGCCTCCAATCTTGGATGAAATGAAGTCAATTGCACTTTTACGTTTGATTCACCCAGACAAACTTATTCCAGCATCCTTTGATATTGATGGATTAAAGGGGCTTCAATTACGTCTATTGGCCGGGGCAAATGTAATAACCTCTCTTATTCCACAGACATCAGGTTTACTTGGTGTAGCTGCATCAGATCTTGGAATTAATCAAGGAATCAGAAGTATTCAAGCTATTAAACCATATGTAGAAAGTATAGGGTTAAAAATAGCAACAATACACCAATATAATGAATTTATCCAACAAAGGAAAAGATCATCTTGAGGTTGGCCTTGGTTGGTGGGTGTCTACAGGGACTTGAAGCAGCCTATCTTGCGAAAAAAGCGGATATAACTACACTGTTAATCGATAGAGAACCTAATACTCCTGCCTCTACGATTGTTGATGAAAATTACATTTTTGATGTTATGAAGCAAGAAGATCTCTTTACAAAACTTTGCAAAACTATAGATGCCGTTTTACCAACTACAGAAAATATAAAAACGCTTCTCTTTCTGGAAAAAGCTTGTAAGAGACATGGGGTTCCCTTTTTACAAGATAATGACGCCTTTTTGGTAACTTCTAATAAGACGCGATCTAAAAACTTTCTGAGAAGCCACCACGTTGATGTTCCAAAACCTTGGCCTGATGCCACATTTCCCTTAATAGTTAAACCTGCCCGCTTGAGTGGCAGCGTTAGTGTCCGTAAGGTGTCTATACCCTCACAATTACCTCACGTAATAAGTGAAGTCCAGCAAGTTGATCAAGAAGTTATTGTGGAAGAATTTGTCGAAGGTCGCGCGATCTCTCTAGAAGTTCTTGCATTTAAAGGAAATCCTATACCGTTTCAAATTACAGATTTAGAATTTGATGAGTTCTATGGATGTAAAAGAGTAACAGCGCCAACTGTAATTCCTAATCGAATTAAAACTAAATTTATCGACACTGGATTGAAAATTGCAAAATATCTAAATCTAAATGGACTAACTGACGTTCAAAGCATAGTTACAACTTCTAATCTGTTGAAAACTAACGAAATAAATGCACGTTTACCTAGTCAGACGCCTACCGTCGTTTTTCATTCTACTGGAATCAATATTGTGGAAGAAATTGCCAGTATGTTCCTTATGAATACTTTACCATCGAAAAACGTTGATATTGAAAAAGGTGTCGTCTATCAGCATGTCATTATTCGTGATCATTCTTTAAAAGTTCAAGGTGAACATATATTGGCAGATGCAAAGAATTTAACTCATGAACTAAACTTTTTCGGTGCAGATGAGGCGATCACGAACTTTTTTAGTAAAGATGTCAAAAAACGAGTTGCGACACTAATCGTTAGAGATAGTACTCTCGAAAAGGCAAAAAAGAAAATGGATGCTGTGGTTGAAGAGATCATGTCAGAGTTCAAGCTTGCACAATATATTGATCAAAAATCGAATTAAGTGATTGAAATGACTCGTCTTATGCCTGAACAGGTGCAACAAATTCCAATGAATTTACAAAACTATGATGTAGAGTTGATGCAAAAAACTGGTACCTCTATGTTAGGGATTGCAAAACATGCACTAAGCATTAAGTATAATGTTACAACAATCTTAAGCAAATCAACTTCAGCGATAATACCCATAACAACGGGAGAAGGTATAATACCTGGTTTTACTGAAGCAGTTTTATCCATATTAATTCATATCGGAATGGATGCCTATATTACTAAAAAAACGGATGTAAGAGGTTTTGCTGAAGCATTATCTGGACAAGCCGACGTGATATTCGCTGCAGATGATTATTCTTTTAATGCCATTAACCTTAGAACCCGTTATGTCTCAGATAACTCTGTATGCACAGGAAAGGCTTATGTCGCTGCATTGGATCTCGCAGTAAAGGGAATAAAAGGAAAAACTGTTCTTGTCATAGGATATGGCCCCGTAGGACAAGCTGCAACCATAGAATTACTTGATAGACGCGCCAATGTAGTTCTTTACGACATTGATAAAGTAAAAATGGGATATGCCAAACGTGAATTTAAAGATCGCATTCATATTGTTCACTCAATCAAAGAAGGAATGTGGTATGCAAATTTGATAGTTGATGCAACTCCAGTGCCAGACATTATTTCTGAAGATATGATAACAGAAGATACATTTGTTGTTGCACCTGGGATACCCTTAGGGCTCACTAGCAAAGCAGTCAAAAAAATCACAAGTGAACATTTAATTCACGACTCGCTTGAGTTAGGTGTCGCAACTATGGCGTTGGACGTGTTATTTAGCCAAGATTTTTGATACTCTAAACAGGGGAGCATTCTGGCTTGTTGTAATTACTTATATACACATCGCAGTCTATTTTTTCTATACTTTTGATTTTCTCTATATATATTTGAAGCTGAACTTTGTAAAGCGTTTATAGTATCTCTGAAATATTAAGCATGCCAGAAATGTATGCATTTATATATTTATTACTTATTAAGAGGGTGCTATTTCTTAGAGCATTTTGGCTTGTTCTATATATATTACTTATTAACATAATTGCTAACAAATAGCTAATGAAAATAAAAATCAATATGGAGAAATAACTAATGGGCGAAGATAAAGTATTCTTAAGAACGGCTTCGGGTTTAGTAAAAAACATTTCAGGGACAGAAGCACTTATTATGAACGTTGTTTTCATGGGATTCTTGTTTGCTTTCATTGAATTACCGTTCGCAGCTGGGCTGTTCCCAGGCGCACAACTACCAATAAGTGCCCTTATGGTCATTCCAGCAAGTCTAGCGGTTGCAGCTATGTATGGTCTGCTCACAATGGCGATGCCGAGAACAGGGGGCGATTACGTAACTGTTGGACGTATAATACATCCAGCCGTAGGTTTTATGGTTAATTTTTATTTCACTGCCGTCTTATGGAGTTGGATAGGCTCTGTAGTAGGATGGGTGCCACTATACGGGCTAGCGCCATGGTTTTCAGCTCTAGCTGTTGTAGCACCAACTGCTGAACAGGCGATATATTGGACGAATCTGGCTGCGCTAATGTATGACCCTGTTGTAGGATTCTCTATAACCTTCGTTCTAATTTCAATTTGTACTTTGATTGTTTATATGGGACCGAAATGGGTTATTCGTGCAGCATGGCTTATCTTCGGTATAACAGTTCTCGCCATTATTGTCTATTTTGCAACGATCTTAAGCGCAGGACACGCTGGTTTCGTAGCTGGCTTTAATGCTAGATCCGGAACTACCGTAGCGGCTGTGCAAGCAGCAGCTCTCGCACAAACTTCCGTAGGCTTCGTAGCAGCACCACTATTCATTGCTACATTCCTTGGCACTTTGCACATCTTCTTGGGCACTCTGGGTTATAGTGGCTCTGCTTACTGTGCTGGAGAAGTTAAAGGAACAAAGACGCATATGTATGCAATGCTTGGTGCCGTACTTGTCTTTGGTCTTCTCGTATGGCCTATCTATTATTTGACTTATGCCGTCTTTGGGTTCGATTTCATCAATGCGTCATCATTTTTGGCTACGCTTGGCTATCCTGGATGGTATGAGTATACGTGGAGTTACTCAATGCCCACGTATCTTATTGCGTTTTGTACCACAAATGTCTGGATCATAGGTTTAGTCAATCTAGCGATGTGTTTGGTATGTATAGGCAGCTGTGGTCTTGTAATTCCCTTCCTATTCACGAGAAATGTCTTTGCATGGAGTTTTGATCGCCTTCTACCAAGCAAGGTTGCTGACCTTGACAAACGTGGAACACCATGGGTCGCAGTACTGGTTATGTTCTTAGCTGGTCAGTTTGCCAATTTTCTGATGTTCTTCACGCCGGTATTTGTCTTTCTGCTTTACTCAATGCTTGGCTGGTTTATCGGTGTCTTTATTGTTTCAATTGCAGCTATTGTCTTCCCTTGGAGAAGAAAAGATATATTTGATGCCTCGCCACCCCTCAGCAAAAAAATGTTGGGACCATTGCCATTAATTACTTTACTCGGCATTCTCTCGCTGATCGTTTCTATCTGGGTAATAGTAGCAGCTTTGTCACCAGGAGCTTTAGCGTTCTTCGTAAGTCCAGAGTACATCATCGCAATGGTAATTACATTGATAATCGGACCTGTATGGTACTTTATAGCTCGAACTTACTGGCAATCAAAAGGCCTACCAATTCATCTAGCACACAAAGAATTGCCTCCAGAGTAAAATCAACAAATTCAACATCTTTTCTACCTTTTTTTTAAACAAAGGTTGCGATTTTTCTTAAACCAAAAGAATTTTATTATGTTCATTTTTTAGTATTACGACATCTTGTCCGAAGTAGAACAATTAGAGCTTAGCGAAATTTGGATGTAGAATTAAAATGGCAAAAACACAACTTTTTTTCACAACTGATATCCATGGAAGCGATGTTTGTTTTCGTAAGTTTATTAATGCTGGAAAGGCATATAAGGTGGACGTCCTTGTTCTAGGTGGAGATATCACAGGAAAAATGATCATTCCGATAGTTGAACAAGATGATGGCTCACATAAAGCAGAATATTTAGGTTCAGATGTAGTTTTGAAAACTAAAGAGGAAGTTGAAGCCTTAGAAAAAAATATCAAACTAATTGGAGCCTATTTTTATCATACTAATGAAGATGAATTGTCCGAATTCAGACAAGACAGGTCCAAAATCAATGAATTATTTGAGAAACTTATTCGTGCACGTGTAGAAGAATGGGCTGTGTTAACTGAAGAACGATTAGCTGGAACAAACATCAAGTGTATCATAAACCCTGGTAACGATGATGCTTATTTTATTGACGATATTTTGAAGAAATCAGATATTATTATTGTTCCAGAAGGTAAGAACATTCAGATAGACGAATATCATGAAATGATTTCTACAGGTTATGCAAATATCACTCCGTGGCACTGCGCACGTGATGTTCCAGAAGAAGAAATAGAAAAGAAAATTGAAGCAATGGTCTCACAGGTTAATGATATGGAAAATTGCATTTTCAACTTTCATTGCCCGCCATTTGATGCCGTCATTGACTATGCACCTCTCTTAGATGAAAACATGAAACCAGTGTTGACAGCAGGAGGCGAGCCAGAAATGATTCCTGTAGGATGCAAAGCGGTACGCGCCGCAATTGAAAAATATCAACCATTGTACGGTTTACATGGCCATATCCATGAAAGCAAGGGATTCACGCGTATCGGTAGAACAATATGTCTCAATCCAGGAAGTGAATATGGAGAAGGAGTGGTACGTGGGGTGATCCTAGTTCTTGATAAAAAACCCAAAAAATGCAAATGGATGTTTTCAGAGGGTTGAAGCAGTTTCTAATCGACATCAAAACTTTGGACTTCTTCATACCATCGTTTCTTAGTACCGGTTTTTGCTCGTTTGTGCCA
>JAECRW010000224.1 GCA_016294985.1 Candidatus Sifarchaeum marinoarchaea
CATTGATCCATCAGTTCATCAAGAGTTAGTTGTGTCCACTGGTTTTTCCTTACAGGCGGTTTCCCAGTGAGGAAAACTTGTCCAGAGCGTAGTGTTATTAATCCTTCGTGAATTAACTCATCGACGAAAGACTGAACTTCTGTATCTGAATGTTCAGTTATTCGAGCAAGCGACTTTACAGTAGCAGACCCTATATCCCTCAATGCGAGCGGTATTTTGAAGACCGGATGCTCAGCGGTTAGTATCAACTCCAGTTTCTCCTTATTAGGTGTTTGCCTAGTAGTTTCTAATAAAAATCGGGTTACAGCAAATGATTGAGTTTTAGATTGTGCTCTATGCTCACTTAATTCGATTTCTCTTAAATTTAAAGATTCTTTTACTTGAATTAGTTCAGATCGCGTTTCTTCCAATTGTTGTGTTATTTCATTTAAAGTTTCACGGTTCGTTTTTAAATCTAAGTTTA
The DNA here is from genome assembly GCA_016294985.1 of Candidatus Sifarchaeum marinoarchaea. Taxonomy (GTDB): domain Archaea; phylum Asgardarchaeota; class Sifarchaeia; order Borrarchaeales; family Borrarchaeaceae; genus Borrarchaeum; species Borrarchaeum marinoarchaea. Next base: position 464 of record JAECRW010000224.1, read on the forward strand.
ATGCTTCCACATCAACTTCGAGATCCTTTATTTTTTGTTCTTTTTCAGAAATCGAATGTTTAGCTTCTTCATACTGTTTTGTTATTTCTTCAAGATTAATTTCTAATCCAGAAGCTTTGTTTTCAAGTTCGCGTGTCTTATTTTCAAAGTCAGTTATTTCATCTTTTAATTGCGAAATACTCTCATCCTTCTGATTAAGGGTATTTCTTAACTCTTCAATATTTTGAGTAGTGGTTTCTAATTCTCTTTGTGCATCTGCCAGTGTTTCTTCCATTTTAACAGTAGCGCCTGTCTTCTCTTGTATTAATCCATTCAGTTCATTGATTTTTTCATCTTTTTGGTTGAGAGAATCTGTCAACTCACTTACTTGTTTCTCTAATGAATTTAGCTTTTCATCTTTATTCTCAGCATTTCCTTTTAAATCAGCAATCAACTGTTCCTTCGTCGTTAGTTGTGCTTGCAATTCTTCAATCTTACTAGTTAATTCGTTATTTCGATCAATATTAAAGCTTAATTCTCGTTTTAATGTTGAAATATCATCTGTTAGTTGAGTTGTTCTCATTTTTTCAGAATCTGAAACTGCCAATTGATTTTGTAATTCCTTAACAGTGTTTTTTGCCTCACGCATTTCTCCATTGCGTAATTCAAGCTTGATCTGGAGTTCGTTGACTTTGTCTTCAAGTGTGCTTATCTCTGCTGCCTTTACAGATACATCTTTTTCAATTGCAGAAAGAAGCGTCTCATTTTCTGCAAGCTTGTTATTTAATTCGCTATACTCTTTATCTTTCTCAGACAATTGAACAGTTAGGGTATCAATTTTTGATTGCAATTCAGATACATCTTTTTCAGTTGTAGAAAGAAGCGTCTCCTTTTCTGCAAGTTTGTTATTTAATTCATTATACTCTTTTTCTTTCTCAGATAATTGAGTGATTAAAGTATCAATTTTTGAGTGCAAGTTTGAAAACTCAATTTCCTGCCCATTAATTACAGCTTGTTTTTCTTCTACTTCCCTCTTAAGTTGGGAAATGGTATCTTCCAACTCTTTTATCCTCTCTTGAGAGACAGTAATCTTTGATTCAAGTTCTTCGATTTTTTGGCTGTTATCTTCCATCTTTGTCACTTGCCCTTATTTTTTGGTGAGTTAACAGACTAATAGTGATTAATGGAATATACTCACGATACTACTATTTCAAAGTAACTGCGGTTCTCAGCTATAAATTTTCTTGTAAACTCTTCCGCATCTCAATCAAAAAAAATAGTGGCATTAAGCCAAAATAACTAATTACCAGGTAAATGTGCTCTAAAGAGTTAAAACGCTTTATTTTAGAATTTTTATTGCTGCATAGCCCACAACTTGCTTGTAATTACCAGAAGTGTCACCGCTGGTTGTATACGATAACAATTTAGCATCTTTTGCACCAAGGAGTTTTGTTGCAGTAAGCATCGCCATTACCGGTCCGTAGCCACACATACTGATATTCAATGACGAGACTGTGTCATATAGTTTCTCCTCATTCAAGTCTAGTATCGCATCGATTGCCCTTCTATCCTTGTCTTGTGCCGCTTCATGTGGCTCATAGTGAGAAAAGTCGGTAGACGCGATAATAACAGCATTTATCTCTGAATTTTTTATCCCCTGTGCTACAGCTTGACCTACTTCTTTTGCTGTTTTTACATCTTGCAGCATCATACTGATTGGCACGAATTGAAATGTATCTCCATAAAGAAACTGTAGAAACGGTAGTTGGACCTCAATCGAATGCTCTGCTTGGTGACCTATAGATTCTGCATCAATTATATTTGCCTCGTCCGCATTCATTATAGCCTCAGCAACATCAGAATCGATTGACACATCGCCAAGTGGAGTTTTCCAGATGCCAGTATTCATAAG
>JAECRW010000225.1 GCA_016294985.1 Candidatus Sifarchaeum marinoarchaea
ACAAATTGAAAAAGAAATAAACGAAATTGAAAAACTGCTCGAAAGCGATATACGTTGCCTTCGCATAAAAAAAATCGAGAGAATAGCAAATTCAGGAAAATGGGCATGTCCTTTTGTATACGATGTTACGGTAGAGCCAACACAACGCTTTATTAGTCATGGTTTAATCCTCCATAACACCGTTTCAATAGCTAAGGCCGGAATCATTGCCACATTAAATGCGAGGACCTCAATCCTTGCGGCTGCCAACCCCTATCGAGGTAGATATAATATCCATGGTACACCTGCAGAAAACATTAGACTACCTGTAACGATCCTTTCTCGATTCGACTTGATGTTTCCAATAACTGACAGACCAGATGCGGAACACGATAGAGAGATTGCTGAGCACATTTTAAGGCTTCATGAAAAAACTGATACCGCAATTGAATCCCCAATCGATCCAGTATTGCTTAGGAAATATATTGCCTTTGCTAGAAGCAAGATTAAGCCTAAATTGACAACAGAGGCTGGAGAAAAATTGGAAGACTTCTATTTGCGTATGAGAAAAGCCGGAGAAGCAGCTAATTCCCCAGTTCCAATTACAGCTCGACAATTGGAAGCGCTTGTCAGACTATCAGAAGCAAGGGCAAAAATGGCACTTAGAGAAGAAGTTTCAATTGAGGATGCTGAAGCAGCAATTCGCCTAATGAAATACTCATTGCAGCAAGTTGGTGTAGATGAAAGTGGACGATATGATATAGATTCAATAATGTTAGGACAAACTAAAAGCATGAGAGATAAGATCGGAGATTTACTCGACCTAATAAAATCACTGGAACAAGAAATGGGTGGTGCTGTTCCAATTTCAAAACTAATAACAAGAGCGGAAGAGGCAGGCTTTGAGCCTCCATTTGTGAAGCGGGCGATAGATAATCTAAAACAGAGTGGAGAAATTTATGAGCCAAAAAGTGGTTTTATTAAGAGAATTACTGAATAATTGTTCTTTAAATAAATCAACGAAATCCCCTTTTTATTAGAGTTGAAAATTTTACGTTACACTTGTAACTAACTGCTTTTGAATCGGAGGAATTTGTATCAAAATAAAAAACCTTCCACTTCCCAAGGAAGCCTTGAACTTATTAAAAAGCCATGGACTTGTGGATCTGTATCCACCACAGGCCGAAGCAATTCAAGAAGGTGTCCTTAATGGAGACAATATGCTATTAGCGTGTCCAACAGCATCTGGAAAAACGTTGGTAGCAGAGTTAGCCATGCTGAAACATATTTTAGAATGGAATGGCAAGATAATCTATCTCGTTCCACTTAAAGCCTTAGCATCTGAGAAGAAAGAAGAGTTCGATAAATATGAACAATTAGGAATTAAAACAATAGTAAGTACAGGGGATTTTGATACAAAAGATCAATGGTTGAAGAATTTTGATATAATAATCTGTTCTAACGAGAAAGCAGACTCATTGTTACGACATCAGGTTTCTTGGATGAAAGATATTTCGCTTATTGTAAGTGATGAAGTCCATCTCATTACCGATCCGAGTCGTGGTCCTACCCTTGAAGTAGCTTTATCTAAATTAAGACAAATAAATCCAAACGCGCAAATTCTCGCACTTTCTGCAACTATAAAGAATGCGAACGAAGTCGCAGAATGGTTAAATGCTAAATTAATTCTGAGTGAGTGGAGACCAGTAATTTTACGAGAAGGAATTTATTACAATGGGACAATTGAGTTTAAAGATGGACAATCAGAAGAAATCTCTAGCGCATTTATACAACCGGAGAAAAGTAGCAAAGGAAAAACAATAGCTAGAAAAAGGAAGAAAAAGAAAACACGACAAACTAGTGAAGACCCTATGATAAGTTTGGTAAGGGATATGCTGCGCAAAAATGGACAGATGATAGTTTTTACAAATACAAGAAAATCGACGATGTCATTAGCTGCTAAATTAGGTCGATCTGTCGCAGATAATTTAACAAATGAGAAAAAAGAAGTACTTGAAAGTATCAAAGAAGAAATCTCAGTTACTGGAGCAGACACTACATTACGTGCACGCCTAGCACAGTGTGTTTTAGGAGGAGTAGCATTTCATCATGCTGGGATGGACTATCGCCATAGAAGGATAGTGGAGACGTATTTTAAAGAGAAACTCATTTTTGCTATTTGTGCGACGCCAACACTTGCGGCTGGCATAAATTTGCCTGCAAGACGAGTTGTTATCCGAGATTATAAGAGATACAGCTTTAGTAGGGCGAGATTGGGAAACCTAGTAGAAATACCCGTCTTAGAGTACAAACAAATGGCAGGTCGAGCGGGAAGGCCAAAATTTGACAAAATTGGAGAGGCCATTTTGATTGC
>JAECRW010000226.1 GCA_016294985.1 Candidatus Sifarchaeum marinoarchaea
TTAAATTATGACGAGCCAAACTGAATTCCTTATATTTTAAAATGATAGGTACGCTATAATAAGAGTTATTATGCTTGCTATCAGTGTGCCCCCAAAAAGTTGAGAAAGTGTATGTGCCTGAATGTGAAAACGAGCCCATATGACTAGTACAATAAATACTATTAAAGGAAAAGTCCAAATTGAGATTCCAAACATGTAAAAACAAAAAGTTGCTGGTCCAGAAATTCCAGCACTGTGAACACTGATTTTCCATACTGAATTAATAATCATCAGAATGCCAATTATCGTTATGTATATTATACCGATAACGAAAAATATTGTTGCGTTTTTATCGAGATAGAAGATTGACGTACCAATAGCGTATTCGCAGAGGACAATTAAGTAAGAAGGAAACCGAGAAGATCGTGGAACGGTAAAGGAAGTACCATGACCTCTGGCTAGCAAAATTAAAGTTAGAAGCGGTAAAACTGTGAAAAACGTGATTCCTACAAAAAGAGAGTATAGTGGTGGCAGAGTGCCATGCTCGAAAGGTGAAAAAAATGCAAATATGATGAACAACCACAGTGACACAAGAGGTGGAAGAAAGATAACTGTAATTGCCTTTGCGAGGAGAGATAATTTTAACAAAAATTTCACCCTTTATAGACATACTTTGTGTTTATCCTATCTGTCAGAAAAATGATATTTAATTTTTAACTTAATCGTTTTGAGGTTGTGTGTCAAAAATGATTAGCAAAGTTCAGACTTTAAGGATTACTCTAAAAAACGATCATATTTTTGAAAGTCATATAATTGAAGATCAAGTTGCCGAAGAGATCCCTATCAATATATTAATCAACAAAAAACACTGTATAACACTTTTAGCTTCACCTAATGGAATGAAAGAGTTGGGAATAGGTTATGTTCTCTCAGAAGGCATTATCAAGTCTTTTGACGAATGTATCAACATAGAGGTCTCAGAAAACAACATTAAAATTGATACGAAGTCAGAATGCGATTTGAGAAGATCAAAGATTCTAAAGTTAATTACCACAGCCTGCGTATCTACCAGTGATTATATAAAACTCTTAGACCGCACGGAGATAGTGGTTTCATCAAAAATCTCGATCACACCTAATAAGGCCATAAAAATAATGAGAAATCTAAATAGTCAATCTGAGGTTTTTAAGAAGACAGGAGGAACACACGCAGCAGGTTTATTTGACCCTGCAAATGGAAAGCCGTTATGCATATTTGAAGACGTTGGAAGACACAACGCAATAGACAAAGTTATTGGATTTGCTGCACTCAATGGTTTAGATTTTTCGAAGTTAATTCTTGCGAGTACTGGTCGTCAGCCTGCCGATATGGTACTTAAAGCAGCTAGAGTGGGGATTTCTATTGTTATGTCCATTGCAGGACCAATCAATTCAGGTATTATAGCAGCCGAAAAAACAGGGGTTACACTAGCTTGCTTTGTGCGTGGAAAAAGAATGAACGTTTATTCTCATAAAGAAAGGATTACATTTGAGTAAACCTCTTCTTCCTAAGGTATTTTTTTCTCGGAAGAAACCTGTAACGTAAACTACATATATACGTCCAGTACATAACATCAACTCTAATAATGAAACAAATCCTTTCAGGAGAGCAAAAAATGATTTCAGATTCCGGCAAAGACGCATTGATACGGGAACTGGAAAAACTAGACACGCCCATTTCGCTCAAAGTCTTTACAGCCAAAGTCCACTGCCCCGCTTGTGAAGATACAATTACACTCTGCAAAACACTCACGGAACTTACTGATAAAATAAAGTTCGAGGAGCTCTCTATCGATACTCAAAAGGAACTAGCAGCAAAATACGAAGTTGACAAAGTCCCAACTATCATTATTGAAGGCACAGGAATCAGATACACTGGCATACCATCAGGAGGCGAATTCCCGGCATTCATACACACGCTCATAATGGTTTCGACTCAAACTACAGAAGTAGGACATCTAAAAGAAAAATTAAATGAAATTAAGAAACCCGTAGTTGTCAGAACTGTCATTACACCAACTTGACCATTCTGTCCTGCCAGCGTCCTACTTGCAAACCAATTGTCGATCGAAGCTCCTGAAGGCATGGTAATCTCAGACACAATAGAGGCCTACGAACACCAAGATTTAGCAATAAAATATGGTGTAACTGGGGTTCCTGCCACAGTCATTAACGAAGTGAGAACCTTTGTGGGTGTACCTAACTTAGATAAATTCGTTGATAAGCTCCTAGCTGAGGGTAAATGAGTGAAGCTGTACTGAAAATAAACGTGACGTACGGCAGACAAGGGGTTGCCCCCTTACCCTCAAACTCATTGTTTATGATAACTTG
>JAECRW010000057.1 GCA_016294985.1 Candidatus Sifarchaeum marinoarchaea
TTGTGTTATTATAGGTTTAGTGAGATCACTTGTAAGAACGCAAGGGTATACATTTATCCTGTTTGCGAGTTCTAGACCATTCTCCTTTGTGCCGAAGTAAATCAAAAACTGATAGGTAAAGGGGGTGATTGTTTTCTCTTCTTGAAAATGAACAGAAGTATTAGTAGCTCTTATAGGGGCGTGTCTAGTAGAACATATATTAATTATACTCGTGTTTTTACCAATATAGATCCACCCATTCGCAGGTATGATGTTAGGTCTCTCTCTACTAAATTTTTCTAAGTTCATACTGTTATTATGATTATTAGAGGCAAGAGGGCTGTAAACAGGTCCATCGAATATTTTAAAGACAATTGTGCCCCTTTCATGTTTTGTTGGATCTATTGTGATTTCAAGCAAGTATAGGTTATCAGAGTTAATTATTTTATAGCATACATACGTATATTTTCTATAAAGCACGTTAAAGGTTATTGGAGGATCGGTTTCCTCCCACATAACCTGAGGTAAGGTTCTAGTGATTTCCAATTTTTCTGTGTTAATTATTGTATTAGAATATAGATACCAACTTACTCCATTTTTTGGTGAGTTCATATAAAGTTCATTTCTAATTCTGTTTACAGTTCTTTCACATAATGAGCTGACATTCATAGCCTTTTCAATTGAATAGTCTACTTCAACCTTCCTTGGTTGCCATCCCGTTGAATCAGTTACTTCTGCCAGCAATAATTCCTTCCATTGTTCTCTTACCATCTTCTTTTCATCTTCAACAGCAATACCCCTTTTTTCGGCAACGTCAATTATTGTCTCTAATGCCAAAAGGCTGGTTCTTGCCTTGTATCTAAGAGTATTGATATACGTATCTCGTTCCCATTCGAGAACTTTTTGTCCTGTCCACCTCCACACATTGCCTTGAGTAGTACAAGGTATCTCATCAAGTTCATGAGTTCCTAAGTCCTTTTCCAGCGTGGTGTAAACTAACTCTGATATTGTCAGAAATTTATAACCTTCTTTCTTAAACCTCTTGAGCCGTCTCTCGAAACGTGCTTGTTGATCGGCATCGTATTCAAAATTCAAAGCGTTGCCTCGCGTATTCACGGCTTCACCGTCATGGTGATGTGCCCACTTGTAACATAGTGTTCTGGTGTCATTGTGTTCGTCGAGTATTGTTGCTTCACCGTCTAATACGACATAAACTGATTTTCCGTTCCTCTCCGTCTCCCATACACATGTTTTTTGGTAATGGTTCTCCCCTTCTTGAGTGTCAGTGTATTTTCTAAAAGAACTCTCCCTACCAACAAAAATATTATAATTGTAATCTCTCATAATTTCCGGCAGTAAAGGAGACCATTGCCATTCTTGTGTGCCAAAAACATTGCTTCGCCTTATTCCATTTTCCTTTAGGATACCATCTGAGATTTCTATTGATTTCCTTAAGTCTAGTTCTGGGTAGGCTATGAAAAATTGATCTGAGTAATGAGTAACTATCAATTCCATTTGGCCGCGTCTTGTGAGATCTTGTATCATTTGCAATAGGTCAGGGTATTCTTGTGCTATTTTTTCGATTGCATATCCTTGAATCTCGAAGGAAAATTTGTACTCTTCATTTTTATAGTAGAAATTAAGTAAATTGCGTATTGAGCCGTTGATTATATTATGTTCGCTGTCCTTGTCTCCACATCTAAATTGAATATTGAAATGATAATAGGTTACGATGAATTGTGTATTTTGCTTGTATGATTTGACATGACCTATTGTAATCGAATCACCAAAAAACTCTTCACCGTTTATCACATAATACAGAGAGAGTTTGTGGTTTCCTCCTTTTGATAATATGTGACGGAATTCAATTTTTTGGCTATCAGAAGGGTTGAACATAATTGTTTTCTGGAAAATAATAGTTTCAATTTTATCATTGATCTTCTCTTTAACTAATACAGTTACGGAAACGCGGTTAATTCCAATATTTGAAATGCTTGCAAAGAAATCAATAGGATCTCCTACGCACGGCTCACCATAGTATTCAGCTCTGAAATCGTTAATCTTTACATTTAATTCTTTTTTACTAGTAAAATGTATTACAGAAATTGAAAGACCTGAAAGTATTAGCAATATTAACAGGATAGCCTTGTTTTTTTTCTTTAATTCAAAGAAAAACGGGAGATTTGTCGGTATCATGTATGTACACTCGCTTTAAAGTCTAGAGGTCGTGTTTATGTTTCTGGATAGCATCAAGAAGTGTGTTAGCACAAATTCATAGGTAAACAGCTAAGATATCTTGATTATTTTAGATAATCTGCGATGTCTTTTTCCTTTTCTGCAGTTTTTCATTACTTGTCTCAATGCCTTATTTCACTTTTTCCAAAATTCTTATATTTATTTGCTATGATTACGAAACCGAAAACAGAACTATAAATGAGTCAATCATCAATATTTTAAATTTCGACAATGTATTAAAATGCGCAGACATTTTTTTTAGAAAAAAATCAAGGAAATATTATTTTGTCTTCTTCCTTCAAATATTCAGGTACCACAGAAATAGTCTTTTTCACAGAAAAAATTACATAGTGACCGAATCCTTTTGAACACAAACCTTTTACATGTGAAGAGTTAATGGCAGCAAAGTGTTCCAATCCTTCAACGAGTTGCATATCTTTTAACTGTTCTTTAATGTGATCAAACTGATCTAACTGAAATAGTTCTTGAATCTTATTACGAAGTTCAGATCCACTAACATTTGCCAGATAATCGATCTCACCTTGGCTAACAAAAAACATGCTATCTAATTATCTTCTGCATAAGGATGGTTTATTTGCTTAAAGTAGAGTTATTTAAAAATAGATATACCGTTGGTTCTAAAAATAGATGCAAATAGCATCTAAATCAAATTTAGAGAGTGAGGAATCTATTGACAACGATATTAATGAAAAGAGAACATCTTATTCTCATACTTATACTTATCCTAGCTTTCATGCTGAGGTTTTATGGTGTCTTAGTCGATGTCGACTTCATTTTTCGTGAGGCTACTTACGGTATGGCTGCATGGAGGATTGTGGATGGAGAAATGCCTTACCGTGACTTTTTTCATGCTCAGGCTCCATTATCTCCCTTCTTGCTTGCTTTTATTTTCCTAATATTCGGGGTGGGTATCATTCAAGCGAGGTTGTTCTTGGTTGTTTTCACGACTTTTACGTGTTTCATGATCTTTTTAGTAGGACGAAGAAACGATTACAAAAAGGGTTTGCTTGGAAGTCTAGTTTTTGCAGTTGTTCCGTTCTCTGTCAGGTATGGTATGATGGCAGTAAATGATTTTATTGCTATGACATTCTGTGTTATAGTTACTATTTTCTAACACCTGTCATTATGGGACATATGAACAAAGGAGATCAGAGTGCAAAAAGGAATAACTTAGTTTTAGCAGGGCTTTTTGTTAGTATAGGAGTGATGATCAAAATCATAGTTGCTCCAATGTTAATTGCTTTTATCGTTATTTTAATCGTAGAAGAGCAAGTTAAAAAATCTGAATTTATCGATCAAGTAAAGAATATTGCTTTCCTTATTCTAGGATTTATAATTCCTCTTTTACTTATTCTTTCACCTTTTTACTTACTATTTGGTGATGCATTTACAACACAAGTGTTAGGACAGCATTTGGGGAAGACTGTATTGCCCTGGGAAACGCGTTTAGGTACACTTACGCGAGTCTTAATCACAGAAAATCTCTATTTTTTTGTTTTCTTTTCAATCAGTGCATTTTTTGCTGCTCGAAAACCATATGGGAGGGGCTTGCTTATTTGCATTCTTTTCATGGTTTTTGCAGTATTTTTCTTTGTTCCACGGCAACAAACTAATTATTACCAAATAAATGTCATATGGATGGCCATGGTTTGCGGATTCTTTCCCTTATCAGATGTTAAATCGTTAAATTTAAGATCATGGCTTTTGAGTGTTATTGTTTTCTTAGGTTTCATAATTCTAAACTTTACCATTTTTATCCGATTTTATCGTCCTCGTTTTTATTTTCCGGTTCTATCATTGCCTTTTTATAGTTATCCAAGCTTTTATTTGATACTGTTAACTTTAGCAGCGTTTTTCATTGCTTTAACCATTTTTATCATTCTTTTAATCAAAGAAGGACAATTTGATGGACTTAAAATTACAGATTTTGTAAAAGATGTATTATTCTACCGGAAAAAAAGGTTTTTCACAGAGTTTCAGGTAGAATTCATGGTTAATCTTTACATAAACGATTTAGGAAGCATTTAAAGCGCATTAATACCGAGGTCATAAAAATGCTCCCAATTATGATATTAATCTTTATAATGACCAGCAGATATACAGGTTACAAGACGGAGTGTTCTTCGCACTACGCGGAAAACACGTTCTTGTGCATGAGACTAAACCTGAGAGGTCCCACGCCTCAAATGATGGCTAAGAATGACAGGCAACAGGACGAAAAAGGTGATACCAAAGTGTTTTACGTCTACGTAATTCTCTGCAGAAACAGAACATTTTACACAGGATATACGAAAGATCTCATCGAGCGACTAAAGCAGCATTTAGATGGAAAGGGTGCGAGATATCTAAGAGGTAATAAAGTCAAGAAATTGTATTATATCGAAAAATATCGAACACAACTCAAGGCAATTCGAAGAGAACGCGAAATAAAGAAATTTACACGTTCAGAAAAAAAGAAACTAATCGAGAAAGCATTTGATGTAGAGTTAGTTGATAAGATTAACAAAACATTAGGACTTGATTGATGAATAAACCCATTAAGTGGTATAGATGATGACCCCGCTCAGGAATGGAGACCTGCCCTTTGAGTTCACTATGGGATACTCACGTGACCGAAATCATTCTACTCTAATTTTATACTTTGTACAATCAATTGTATAAGGTTGGTCGGTGGTCACACATTCTGGGCGTGTGATGATTCTCCCTGAAAAAAAGGTTTTTCAAAGAGTTTCAGGTAGAATCTGTCCCGGTTATCATCACGAAGTACTGCTAAGAATTCGGTTATCATCACGAATTCTAGGAGAGTTTCAATCCTCAACCGCCACAATCATTTCAATTTCTACGGCAATATTGAACGGTAGGGCATTCACACCAATCGCGGAGCGTGCATGTTTGCCTTTAGCACCAAAAATATCGACCAGAAGATCAGAGGCGCCGTTGATAACTTTGGGTTGATCAACAAACTCAGGTGTACAATTGACCATACCCAGAAGCTTGACTACTCGTTGTACCTTATCTAAATCTCCGATGTCTTCTTTCAATGACGCCACCAACACCAATGCCACCTGACGGGCAGCCTGGTAGCCTTCTTCCAGCGTTAAGTCAGCACCAACTTTACCTGTAATCAAGCTGCCGTCCTTTAAGATCGGTCCGTGACCCGAAAGAAAAATCAGATTACTGCTACGCACTGCTGGAACATAGTTTGCTACCGCTTTTCCAGGTGGTGGCAGTTCAAGACCCATTTCCTTTAGTTTTGTTTCGATTTGCATATAATTCCTCCTTAAGTAAGTGATACTTATGTGAGTATAGTTTTTCTTTATTTTTCTTTAAATTGAATTAAACTTTATGTATCCTTAATTGTTTCTTTATATCTAGCATGCAAGATATAAGCTAATTCAGAAAACACATCAAAGACCTGTTCGCCTGTTTTTGCGGATGTTTCATAATACAGGAGATTATTCTTCTTCGCATATTTTTCGGCATTTGATTTTTTCACTTGACGCATATCTAAATCAATTTTATTGCCCAACAAAAGTAGTGGAATCTTGCCACAATTCGTATAAACCTCTTTTAGCCATTTATCAAGATTTTTAAAGGATTCAAGACGATTTACATCAAATACCATGAGCCCTCCGCTTGTCCCCTGATAATAACTAGGGCGAATAAAGGCAAACCGTTCTTGACCAGCAGTGTCCCAGATTTGCAATTTGATCACATCGTCTCCTATTGTAACGTCTTTAATAAAGAAATCTACACCTATAGTCATTTTGTAATACTCGATGAATTTACCATATGTGAAGTGCGTTGCCAGAGTTGTTTTTCCTACCGCACCATCACCTACAATGATCACTTTAAAGAGCAAGTGCATTTATCATCTCCTCACGTTAACCCTGCCCTTATTCAATTTAAAAATAACGTAGATTCAAATCTATTTTTTTGTAATATGCATATTGTAGTCTTATATCATTTATAATAGACGCTATAAGATAGAGAGACATACTGCAAACATATGAAGCAAATTGTTTTTTAGTAAGTTAAGGTATAATGGTGTAAAGTACGGTGTGAGGAGTGGCACGCTTATGTTTGAAACGAAGTCACCAGAAGAGTATCTTGAAAAGGGAGAAGAATATCTCCAGCAAGGAGAGTACGAAAAGGCTATAAATGAATATGAAAAGGCTATAAAGGCTGATCCAAACTACTTCTTTGAAAATGTAACTATCTGGTGACAAATCTTGTTAGATATACTTGTTAAAAAAGGCAGAATCATTAACGGGACTGGAAATCCATGGTTTAAAGGCGATATCGCCATTCAAGATGGAAAGATAGTAAAAGTAGGTGATATTCCAACATCGAATGCTAAAAAAATAATTGATGCTGAAAGACTAATTGTAGCACCAGGTTTTATCGACATTCACTCACACTCAGACATTGTCTGGTTAGCACGCCCAACTGCTGATGAAAAAGTACTTCAAGGTGTTACTACTGAGTTGATAGGGCAATGTGGTTTTTCAGTAGCACCAATTAAGGAAGAATATAAAGAAGAGTACAAACACTTGGTCATGGGAGTTTTAGGAAATACAGGCGTAGAATGGAACTGGAATACATTAGCTGAATATTTAGCGGTGTTTGAACTTCAAGGAATAGCTGTTAACATTGCAAGTTCAGTCGGGCATGGTGTCATCCGATTCTGCACGATGGGTATGGAAAATAGGTCTCCAACAAGTGAAGAAATGGAGGAAATGAAACAAAGTGTTGCCAAATGTTTTAATGATGGCGCATTTGCGTTTTCAACAGGTTTAATTTACCCTCCACTTACTTTCGCTACTGCAGAGGAAATTATCGAACTTTGTAAAGTTGCAACACACTATAATGGTTTTTTAAGTATTCATATGCGAAGCGAAAGTGATAAAGTAGTAGAATCGGTCCATGAAGTTATTGAAATCGGAAAAAAAGCAGGAATTCCGATAGAAGTCTCACATTTTAAAGCCGCTGGAAAATTAAACTGGGGAAAAGTTACTCAGACTTTAAAGTTAGTCGAAGATGCTAGGGAAACAGGCATCGACATAACTGTGGACCAATATCCATATACGGCTGGAAGTACAACGCTTACTGCAATTCTTCCCCCTTGGGTTCACATAGGTGGACAAGAGAAACTACTCCAACGATTAAAGGATCGAGAAACCAGAGAAAAGATAAAAAACGAAATTGCTGAAGCTGTTGATTGGGATAATTATGCAAAAGCATCGGGATGGGAAGGAATATTGATTACTTCGGTAAAAACAGAAAAGAATAAAGATTTAGAAGGAAAAACACTCTCGGAAATCACTGAAATAAAAGGTGCAGATGATCCTGCAGAGGCTGCATTTGATTTATTAATCGAAGAAGATGCAGCAGTGTCTATGGTACTCTTTTTTATGGATGAGAACGATGTCATAACCGTATTAAAGCATCCGCTTCAAATGGTTGGAACAGATAGTATCATTACTGGAAAATACCATCCTAGGTCAATCGCCTCTTATCCTAGAATTTTAAGACAATATGTTCGCGAAAAAGAAGTTTTGACACTTACTGAAGCTATTAGGAAGATGACTTCTTTACCTGCACAAAAAATTGGTTTGAAAGATCGCGGACTTTTACTATCAGGATTTGCCGCTGATATCACTATATTTGATGCAAAAGCAATTGGCGATACTGCAACTTATATTGACCCCCATCAGTTTCCAAAAGGAATTGGGTTTGTGATTGTTAATGGAAAAATCGTTGTAGAAGAGGGAAAACATACGAGAGCGCTTCCAGGGAAAGTTCTCCGAAAAACAGACTATCTCTAACTAAAGCATTTGTTCCGAATTATCTTCCTATTTTTTCATAGATTCTTAAAGAATTTTATTCTCAAACCTGAAGGTTCATATAGAATTATTTTTGTAATAAGATGACAGAAAATCAAAAGAAAATCTCTCTAGTTAATTAACTTTAACTGCGCAGGAAATTGTCATTTTTTTCATAATTATTCATAATTATTCATAATTAAATCTCTGTATTTCACAAAAAGCTAGGACAATTGCCACACTTTAATTACAAAAAAATTTCTTTATAAATGAAATCTCACGATTACTGGCAAAATCTCTATTATCTCTCAATATATCATTACTATAGACTATATTAGCTAAATAAAAGACTATATATGGAGGAAGACCATTGGAAGAAGAAGGAATTACTGGAAAGCCGTTGGTGATAGATAATGGTACTGGCCTTTCCAAGAACGGCTATGCTGGAGAGGATCAGCCCAGAAGTGTATTCCCAACGCTAATTGGCTATCCAAAATACAAGTCGATTATGACCGATGTCGAGCATTACGTAAGAGAATACTATATCGGCGAGGAAGCCTTGAACTTACGAGGTGTGTTGAAACTCATCTATCCGGTAGAACATGGTGTTATCAACGACTGGGACGCTATGGAGAAAATCTGGCATTATACTTTCTATAATGACCTGCGAGTTAACCCGAATGAACATCCAGTACTACTCACCGAGGCCCCTCTCAATCCTAAATTGAACAGGGAGAAGATGACCGAAGTCATGTTTGAGACCTTCAACGTGCCTGCCTTGTATGTCAGCATGCAGGCGGTGTTGAGTCTGTATGCCAGTGGAAGAACCACAGGTATTGTGGTTGACAGCGGTGACGGAGTGACACACATCGTACCCATCTACGAAGGATTTGCCATCACCCATGCCATCTCTCGTGTCGACCTAGCGGGAAGAGATCTCACCGAATATCTGCGACGACTATTGCGACAGCGTGGCTATTCACTGACCTCATCTGCAGAACGAGAGATCGTGCGTGACATCAAGGAAAAACTCTGTTATGTAGCATTAGATCCCGAGAAGGAGATGAAATTGGCGGAGAAGGTCTCCGGTATGGAGAAGACCTATACCTTGCCTGATGG
>JAECRW010000227.1 GCA_016294985.1 Candidatus Sifarchaeum marinoarchaea
TGAGATCTGGAATCCCTTTCCATAAGCTCTTGGAAGACCATGATAGGGTTCTCCGCACTACCCTGATCGACCGCTTAAACAACGCCCCAGGTGTAGATTTTGGCGTGTTTCTGGCTTATGATGCATTATATAATGAGAATGGTGAAGTTGATGAAGAAAAGAGCCATATGATAACTCCCAACGAGTATGTAATGGAGATCGCAAGAAATAACCAAAAGGTGCTCTTCGGTGCCTCGGTTCACCCCAATAGGGGCGAAGGCAATGGAACTGAGGAAATTGACAAGTGGATTGAGGGCGGAGCAGTCCTCATGAAATGGATCCCCAATTCCCAGATTATTGATCCTTCCAATAGGAAATACCGATGGTTTTACGAAAAACTCGCCGATGAAGATATTCCTCTTTTATGCCACACGGGACCAGAACACGCAATTCCCGTTCTCAAAAAAGGGTATCAAAAACTGGGTGATCCCCGGAAGTTGGAGCTTGCCCTGAATACAGGGGTTACCGTGATTGCAGCTCACTGTGCTTCATCATTTTTTCCATGGGAGGACAGTTATCTGAATGAACTGGGCGAGATGCTGGAAGAAGCTGATCAAAGGGGCTGGAGATTGTATGCGGATATTTCTGCCATGTGTACCTTATTCAGGGTGTCGATCATCGATGATATACTGAAGAAAATTCCGCATGACAGGATGGTTTTTGGGAGTGATTATCCAATTCCAATTGATGATATGCCGCCACATTTCGTGGAGACGCTTGACTTGCAGGAATTTCTCCGAATAATAAAAATCGACAATCCCATTGAGAAGAATTATCAGCAGTTATTGGCCATGAACTTTCCCGAAGAGGCTATGACGAGAGGTTCAGAGCTTCTTCATATTCCGAATATAAGGGGGTCAAACCCACAAAATACATTGGCGGGAGGGGGCGAGGGATATGGTTGCTCTTGTTCTCCCTCTAGCATATGAAAACTTCAATCTGATTTATGATTTTTTACGAGACAATCTTATTTTAATCGTTCGAAATTGTTGGGAATAAAGGATTACCCGTGGGATTTCAGAGTATTACCAGAATTTGCATTGTCATTTGTTATACCTATAGGAATAGCAATCTTGCAAATATTGTTTAAATAATAATGTATGATTTGATCGTTATAGGTGGTGGTCCTTCTGGATCAGGAGCAGGTAGGCACGCAGGAAAGATGGGTTTAGAAACCCTTTTGATTGAAAAAGAAGTATTCCCAAGGTATAAGGCGTGTGGAGGAGCTTTTTCCGAACAAGCAATATCATACCTTGATTTCGCTGTTCCTCAATATATCCATGAAAAAAATATATTTGGCGCTAGGGTGCATTATAGAGGCCGCGTTATTGAAAAACATAAAGAATATCGGATATCAATTCTGGTATCTAGAGGCACTTTGGATAATTACTTACTACAAAAGGCAAAAGAAACTGGTATCGAAATGAAGATGGGCGAAAAGGTTGTTGATTTTAAAGAAAACCAAGACTATGTAGAGGTATACACTAATGATAATGCGTACAAAGCGAAATTCGTTATTGTAGCTGAGGGTTCCCAGGGAAGATTAAAAAATCGAATAAGAAGAAAAGATAAAAAAGGTGAGTACAATATATGTCTGGTTACAGAAATTGAAGAAGATAATGAAATAATAGATAAATATATCCATAATGCCATAGACATTCACCTTGGTGTTGCCAAGAGAGGCTATGGATGGATATTCCCGCACGAAAAATACTACTCTGTTGGTATAGCTGGATTAGCGAAGGATTTATCTGATCCAAAAAGTACAATGATAGATTTCTTAGCTGCTAACGGCTTTAAAGGCAAATATAAGTTAAAGGCCCATTTAATCCCTGCTGGTGGAATAAAAAGAAATATTGTAAGTTCAAGGGTTGTTTTAAGTGGTGACGCTGCTGGATTTGTAGATTCATTTTCCGGAGAAGGTATACCATATGCGATAAGATCTGGACAGATTGCAGTAGAGGTGATATCCAGAATTATATTATATGATAATAGCCTGAGCACGCTGAATGATTATGAATCAATTTGCGAAACTGAGTTTGGGGAAAATTTAAAATATTCATTAATATTTTCAAAGATAATACATCAATTTCCTGGAATCTTTTTTAAAATCTTTACTAATAATGAAGATGTTATCGACAAATATCTTGAAGTTTCGGCTTCAAAAAAAACATATAAGAGCTACATTAAATGGCTAGTCCCAAGGATACCAAAATATCTCTTTTATTA
>JAECRW010000058.1 GCA_016294985.1 Candidatus Sifarchaeum marinoarchaea
CTTCCGCAATTTGCCGATACGGTTGCTTTCCATCTTCTAACAACTTAGCTAATATTCGCCAATTGGTTGCATCAACTTTTGGGCTCATATCTTGGTCACGGCACCTTACCATATCTTCGTGGAGTCACATTAATGGTGTAACAGAAGCCTGACATCTTCACCTAAATAGCTAAACTCTTTGTTGTTATGGTGAATTGATATAACTCCCCATTTATAATTATAGATAGTGTTTTGTCATAAATAATATGGTGACATTCAGTATATAATAATTTCAATAACTGACTTCATATTCTTCAAAAATAGATTCTCACTTTGACTGAAATGGGAAATTAAGATCCTTTTTTCGTCATTTTTCATGCATTTTAACCGAAAATAGTACTTTATTATTTCAGTTTTATTCATTTTTGAAGTGGGTGTTACTTGAAAATCAGATATTTAGAAGCGTTTAACGTCTTTCTATAAATAATAAAAAAGGAAAAAATGTTATCATTAATTTAGTGAATCCCTGAAATGATTTCAACCTGCGTATTTACAGTAAACACTTGTAATTTAATAAATAATAACACAAATAAACTGATAACAATATCTAGATTATCTAATTCTATCTAAGGCGAAGAGCAAAACTAGCAACTTCCCTTATGAAATTACTAAATGCGTCACATTTAGGAGATTTTTTTGCCTTTTCGGTCACAAAATTACCGCTTTTTGGACGCAAAGCAAATAAATGGAATATAATATATATCATTAACAATCATGACATTTACCCATATGATGAATTGGGATCACCATTTCTGATGAGGAGTATGGAGGTGCCCTAGATTAAAACCGACAAAATAGTTTCTGGGTTTAGATGGTTTTTGTTTACAGAAGCAAAAGATGAGTTAATGGAGTCGATAAAAGAGGGGCTTTGGGAAGTTAAAATGCAGTTAGCACCCTCAAATCCAGGAGAAACGGCGATAATATTAAACTGGGACCCATTCGTTTCGCATTTAGTACGAGTTCGTATTGAAAGTCCTACTGAAGAAGCTGTAAAAGAATGTGACAAGGCCATAGAACACATCATTCATAAGAAATGTATGTACAATGGGGTCAAACTTATTTCTGGAGAACTCAACACCGTAACCGATTAACATTTCGATTTGACTTTTTACAGACACATTAAACTCAAAGGATGGATGAAATTTGATTATTGTAGAACAAAAGCCATTTGACGAAATTTTGGCAATGCTTGAAGGACACAAAACTCATGAAATTTTAATAGTTGGGTGTAACGGATGTGCAGGCATCTATCAGGCAGGAGGAGAAAAGCAAGTAGAAGTTATGGGAATGCTTCTAGAGATGGCCCATAAACTGAAAGGTAACAATATGAAGACAAGAAATGCCACAGTATTACGACAATGTGATCGTCAAATCGTAGCCACGGCTCTTAAACCTGTAATAGAAGGAGATGAAGTTATTTTATCAATGGGATGTGGCGCAGGTGTCCAAACTATAGCAGAAACAATTGAAGATCGTTTTGTACTCCCCGCTCATAACACAATGTTCATTGGCATGCAGGAGCGTGAACTAGGAGAGCTACATGAAAAATGTAAGGCATGCGGTGATTGTATATTAGATGAAACAGGTGGTATTTGTCCAATTACTATGTGTGCCAAATCTCTATTAAATGGTCCGTGTGGGGGCTATGCAGAAGGCAAATGTGAGGTCGAAGATTATACGCATGACTGTGCATGGTGTCAAATCTATGAAAAACTAAAAAGACTGGATCGACTTGATCTCTTCACAAAACCACGATTACCAAGGGATTGGCGAGTTTCTCTTTCACCTCGTAATCTTTAACTCGATTTTTTTAGAGTACAAATTCATTCACTTCGACAGATCCCTTTAAAATAATATAATTTTACTTTGCGGTGATTTAAAATTGAGCGAAGCAAATAAAATGGATCAAATTCTTGTTTTGGGCGGAGGTGTTGCAGGAATCGCAGCCGCTTTAGATTTGGCAGAACAAGGTCATAATGTCTATCTTGTTGAGAAATTGCCTTCTATTGGAGGAAAAATGGCACAACTGGATAAGACATTCCCGACCCTTGACTGTTCGATTTGTATTCTTGCACCTAAAATGGTTGAGGTCGCCCGTCATCCTAACATTAAACTTCTGACTTACTCTGAACTCAAAGAGGTCGAAAAAAACGGTGCTTCTGGTTTTCGTGTCAAGATAGTAGCACATCCTCGGTATGTTGATGAAGAAAAATGTACTGGGTGTGGATTGTGTGCTCAGTATTGCCCGATAAAAACACCAAACGAATTCAATACCGATCTTGATGATAGAAGTGCAATCTATACACTGTTTCCTCAAGCAGTCCCACTTGTCTACACGATTGATCCGGAATATTGTCTTAATTTTAAGTACGGAATATGTCAAACATGCAAAGACATTTGTCCACCACAAGCTATTGATTTTGATCAGCAACCTCGCGAAATTTCCATTGATGTAGCGTCCATTATAGTTGCTACTGGCTATGATCTTCTCAATCCAAAAGATCTAACTGAATATGGATACGGCTTGTATCCTAATGTTCTAACATCTTTAGAATACGAGCGTCTTCTTTGTGCTACTGGTCCCACGAAAGGAGAACTTCTTACACCATCTGCTAGAAAACATCCGAAACGTATAGCATTTATATTATGTGTAGGTTCAAGAAATGTTGATGTAAAACCCTACTGTTCTAAAATTTGTTGTATGTACTCGGCAAAAGCAGCTATAATAACCAAAGAACACCATCCTGACGTCGAAACATTTGTCTTCTATCATGATACGAGACCAATTGGAAAAGGTCATGAAGAATTTATCCAAAGAGCCCAGGACGAATTCGGGGTAACATACATAAAAGGATTACCTGTGCTAGAAGAAGACCCACAAACACAAGAAATTGTGATTGATTACATAGATATGTTAACTGGGAAAAAACAAAAGCTTCGTGCAGATATTGTAGTTTTATCTCCTGCAGTTATTCCCAATAAGGATTCAGATTCTTTAAAAGACATATTAGGTATTGATTCAGATAAATATGGGTTTTTCAAATCCATTGACTCAGTTCACCTCATCGATTCAACTGTCCCTAGAATATATCTATGCGGTTCATGTCATGGTCCTGAAGACATATCAACGTCAGTCGCAGAAGCAAGTGGAGCGGCAGCAAGGGCTGCAGCAAGAACGAGCATAATGCATGCAGAAAAAATTGAAAAACCAGTTTCTGAAATTCCAGTCAACCCATTCGATACGCCGAGGATTGGTGCGTTTATTTGTCATTGTGGTATCAATATCGGAGGCGTTGTTAATGTTCCTGAAGTTGTTGAATACGCGAAAACTCTGCCTAATGTCGTTTATGCAACTGATAATTTATACACGTGTTCTTCCGACACACAAGAGTTGATAAAAGAAAAAATTGAAGAACACGACCTAAATCGAGTTATTGTTGCGGCATGCACTCCGCGAACACATGAGCCTCTTTTTAGAGAGACCTGCCGTGACGCTGGACTAAATCCATATCTATTTGAGATGGCTAGCATAAGAGAACACGATTCATGGGTTCATATGCACGAACCAGAAAAAGCCACTAAAAAAGCAAAAGATTTAATGAGGATGGCTGTCAACCGAGCAGGATTCTTAACTCCTTTAGGCACTATTACCGCGGATGTCACACCAGCGGCACTTGTAATTGGTGCAGGAGTCTCAGGAATGACTGCAGCTGCAGCTATAGCCCAAAAAGGCTTTGATGTTTACCTAATTGAGAGAGAGAAGGCTGTTGGCGGCTTATTGCGAAAATTAGATTGGGTGAATTTTGAAAAAGCGATGGCCGAAGATATATTGGCTTCATTGGAAAAATTCGTCACAGAACACGAAAAAATCCATTTAATGACTGATTCTAATCTGAAGAACGTTGAGGGATCAATTGGAAACTTTGATATTACTGTAGTCCAAGCTGGTAATGAAAAGCAACAGTTTAAAGTGGGTAGTATCATCATCGCGACTGGAGCTGAAGAAAATACGCCCGAAGAGTTTTTTGGTAACCCTATATATCCGAATGTTCATACTCAACTTGAGCTGACACACCTAATTCAAGAAGGTAAGATAAACGAAAACGATTCTATTGTAATGTTACAATGTGTTGGAACACGTGAAAAAGAAGGTCGTACTTATTGCTCAATAATATGTTGTGCTAAAGCTATTATGAATGCGCTGATGATAAAAGAAAAGTATCCCAGCGCCAAGGTATACATAATTTACCGTGACATTAGAATACATGGCGAAGAAGAAGAATATTATTGGAAAGCACAAGAAAAAGGCATTAACTTTATCCGTTATGACCCCGAAAGACCACCAAAAGTCAATACGAACCCAGACGGCACACTTGCTGTTGAATTTTTCGATATGCTCAATCAACTTGAATTTGATATTACTGCAAATAAAGTTATTCTCAGCACACCTCTTATTCCTCGTGATGGGAATAAAGAACTCTCTGAAATGCTGAAAATTCCATTAGATATAACGAATGGCTTCTTTTTTGAAGCGCATCCTAAACTAAGACCCGTTGACTTCGCTACTGATGGGATATATCTAGCTGGAACTGCTCATGGTCCAAAGAGTATCGCTGAATCCATCAGTCAAGCACTTGGCGCAGCGTCAAGGGCGCTTATTCCTTTAATGAAAGGAGAAATCGAAAGCGAAGGCATCGTTGCAGTAGTCGATGCAGACTTATGTATTGGTTGCGCCAATTGCGACTTTGTTTGTGCATATGGAGCTGTAGGCGCTTCAATAGGCGAAAATAAATTCATTTCAGAAGTTAATCCACTACTCTGCAAAGGTTGTGGAGTTTGTGCCGTTACTTGTCCTGCTAATGCTATTAATATGCAGCACTATACCAATGAGCAGGTATTCGCCATGATTCAGGCAGCTTTAGCTGAAGTTGCAGACAGTCCTGAGCCGACGATTCTTTCATTCTTGTGTAATTGGTGTAGTTATGCAGGAGCTGATATGGCAGGCGTCAGTCGATACCAGTATCCCCCAAATGTTCGTGCTATAAGGGTAATGTGTTCAGGAAGAGTTGACCCACTCTACATTCTTATGGCGTTTTCCTTAGGTGCAGATGGTGTCCTTGTCGGTGGTTGTCATCTGGGTGATTGCCATTACATTCAGGGAAATATTTTTGCTGAAAAAAGGATAAATGATGTAAAAACATGGCTAGAAGCAATAGGACTAGAACCAGAACGCCTTCGCTTAGAATGGGTCTCTGCTAGCGAAGGAAAGAAATTTTCCCAGGTTATAACTGAGTTTGTGAACGATCTTAAAGAGTTAGGGGCAACTCCACTCAAATCAAGCCCCATATTCTCTTCTCGGGAGGCGAAAACATGACGGCCGTTAAACAACGTGTAGAGGATTCTGATATTGATCCCAATTTCAAATATGAACTGGCAAACATTCTCGGAGAAAAAGCACTTCTTCATTGTTTCCAATGCGGTACGTGTACATCATCATGTCCGGTGGCAGATGATGTAGACATCAAGCCACATCAGGTAATAGGCATGACTTTGCTAGGTTTGAAGGGAAAATTATTACAAAGTAAAACTATATGGCTCTGTGCAGCCTGTTTAGAGTGTGCTGAGAATTGTCCGAGAGGAGTTCGTTCGTTCTACCTTCAATCTGTCCTTAAAAATTTAGCTGCAAGAGCAAATAATCTCCCTGAAGGTATACGGGAAGAAGGCGAAATCATATTAACTACAGGGCTAGCTATTCCCATTTCATCTGGAATACTTAAACGAAGGGAAAAATTAGGATTACCTGACTTAACCCCTCCTGCTGCAGAAACGTTTCAAAAGATAGCTGAAGTCACGGGACTTGCTTCATTGCTTTCCAAGAAAGGAGGAAAAGAAAAATGATGGATTATGCGTTATTCTTAGGCTGTATTATTCCATATAGACTTCCTCAAATGGAAGCAGCTGCACGAAAAACCTTACAGAAATTTGATGTGAATTTGCATGAAATGCAAGGCGCAGGCTGCTGTAGTGATCCCGCCGCAACTCCAGCACTGGATTACAAGGCTGCTTTAGCTGTAGCTGCAAATAATATTTGTATTGCGGAGGAAATGGAGTTAAATATTCTTAATTTATGTAACGGCTGTTTTCATTCTTTGAAATTGTCAAATGAAACTCTGAAAAACAAACCTCGACTCAAAGAGCAAATCAATGAAATTCTTGCACACGTTGGAAAAGAGTTTAAGGGCACAATAAATATTAGACACTTGCTAGAGGTAATGTACAAAGACATAGGACTAGAAAGGATTAAAGATAAAATAAAGACTCCATTCAATGACCTAAAGGTTTCAGTTCATTATGGTTGTCATGTATTGCGACCGTCAAATGTCCTTAATGTTGACGATCCGCTCCGTCCAGAATCGCTCGATCGTCTAGTTAAAGTGACTGGTGCTGAGAGTATCAAATACATGCAAAAAATGAACTGTTGTAATTATTGCGTTCGTGTAGTCGATAAAGATATCTCTTTAAAGCTCTCAGCAGGAAAAATGAAACAAGTAAAGCAGGCGCAAGCTGATTGCATAGTACTTCTATGTCCCGGATGTTTTATGCAGTTTGACCTTTCTCAAAAAGAAATCATTCGACTTTTAGAAGAAGAGATGTTCAGCATCCCTGTCCTTTCCTATTCGCAACTCCTCGGACTCGCAATGGATATACCTGCTAAGGAATTAGGTTTTCAGTTTCATAGGGTAAAACTCAAGAAACTCTTTGAAAAACCAGCGTTATTTGCTTAATATTAAAAGCCTATCTAGATAAAACATTTTTAAAATACTTTTTTTCTTTGCCTTTTCTTATCCCGTTTGTATAGCGTATAAAGCCATGCTAAAGCTCTATTTCTCATTTCATAAACGTAAGAAGATTTTTACGAAAGATAAATCTAGCAAACAAGACATCCAAAATATTATTAGAAAAGTCCTCATTCTTTTATACTCCTCAAGTAATTTAGTATTGATCCACATTTGAGGCTAAACGTATTCAAATAGACTTTAATATAAAAATACAGACAGATTAGCAAAATAGAAGTTTATGTCAATTCAAGTAATAGATCAGAAGTTATTTTGGGCACGCGTTTTTTCACATTGCTTCCGAATCACTTTCACATAAGTCTCTCTGTTTTTTAATACAGTTAATAAGAAAAGAATAGGGGAAAGTCGATCACGATGATTCAGACCGTCAAATTCCGAATGTATCCCGATGAGACACAAGAACATCAGCTCCATGAGATCTTTTCAATCTATAACCGCGTTAAACGCGTCGGTTATAACCTGTTGTTTTATGGTGAGGACTACATGGCAGAACGCTTCGGAGAGGGCAAAACAATCCAGCAGTGTTTAATGAAGCTATGTCATAACAACCCCTATGTCAATACCATCCTGAGTGATAACAAGGCGAAACTGGAATCACAAAAGACGTGGCTGGAAAAACGACGCAAACGCATGACACAGCAGCTACAAGTCATTGCTAAGAAAATCAACGAATTCAAGGAACAGGATACACATGACCGACGGTTGAAGGGCTTATACGCCCGCAGATCCTCGATAATGGCTAAACTACGCAATTTACACCTCGAACCTGTGGTATTCGGCACTAAGAAATTATTCAGGCAAAGAATACGCAGCAATATAAGTAGGGAAGAGTTCAAGATACGACGGGACTCATCCTTCAGTTGCATCGGGAAGCAACAACAAGGATTGAAGAACCTGAACATCAAGATATTGCCAGATAAAACGGTCAAGATACGCACTTTTTCCAAGCAAAAAGGACGCAAATGGTTGACAATCACTATATCCATAAACCTTGTGCAGGAGAAGTGGTTTCAGCAGATTCTTAATGCCGACAAATACACGGTGATTGTGAAAAGGAAACTCTTCAAGGGGAAAGTGCGCTACTTCGTCTATGTGTCCTATGAGATCCCAGAACCCGCACCACGCTACGGCTACGAACATGGTGCCATCGGCTTAGATTTTAATTATGGTTTTGTAGCGTTAACCAATGTGGATAAAAATGGCACATTACTCTCGTATCATACCATCTCGTTTGGCAACTTCCACAGCTATCGAAAAGATAAACGTAATGATTATATCTCCTATAAGATGGATAAAGTCGTCAATTACTGCATCAATAAAGGCAAAAGCATCGTGGTCGAGGACTTGCAACTCAACCAAGAATTTTCCTATAATACAAAACGCAACCGAAAAGTAAGCAATTTGAAGACCACCGCCTTGGTGTTACTAGAGAGAAAGTGTAAAAAACGCGGTGTGTCCTTTCGAAAAGTATTTCCAGGATATACTTCTATAATTGGTCAGTACAAGTATTCAGGATTACATAATTGGTCAGTCCATCACTTAGCAAGTTACGTAATAGCTCGAAGAGGCTTGGGCTTCAAGGAAGAAATTCCACCCGTCTACGATTGGGTGCTCTCACACGTCGGGGAGTTTATCGAGCCCCGTGTGAAACAGGGCAGTCCTTACCGTACATGGTCGATGATCCATAGCCTCTTCAAGCACAGCGGGATAACTTCCTTGAAGACTGCTGAGATACTGCAAAAAACAGTATTGATGAAGCATGTCTTGAACTCGGTGACGAGCGCACAGCCCGATAACCTTAAGGCTGGTCTTTCCTCTTATGGAAAGATTGAGAATTATTATAAAATGTGGAATTATATTATAAATTCACAGTTTTATAAATAATCATAAGGTTAGAAACATCATTGAAATAGCCTTTCAAATAACTCACTTGTTTTCATCAAAATCGATTCAATACGGGGTTACCCTATGGAGTTGTCAAAAGATAGCGCTATCATTAGAGGGATACTCCATGTTTTTATGGAAGGCGATTTGGAAGAACAAAGAGCCGCTACGCAAGAATTGAAGGAAATGGGCCTCAATGCAATTGACCCTTTAATTCAAATCA
>JAECRW010000228.1 GCA_016294985.1 Candidatus Sifarchaeum marinoarchaea
ACTTGTACCTAGGTCTCTCCACCTTTAAATAGTTCTTCTGAAATAAATAATTGTTGTGGTGTGGTAGTGTAGGTCGAAAGGCACACCTCTCGTAGAAGTGGAAACGGTTGCGTGATGAGCTCCCGATGATGCCACGTCAGGGGGCTAGGTATACTACTACACGCTGTGAACTACACCTCGACTCCCAGGAATGGCAGGAAATACTGCCTACGGGACTACTCAGCCATGTTCCGTTGGAGACCACGAGAAGGGGGCCGCCCCTTACCTTGCTTTCTTTGGTGGGGTAAGGCACGTCTGGCTGGGCGTGTGTAAGCCGACCCATGATGTAGCGTGTGATGACAGTGAAACTCTTCTGGTAAGAGGATTGAACTGGAGTGCAGCTACAAGCCTCATAACTTTAGCCTGAGGTTGCTTACAGATTTACCTCAAATTCTCTCTACTCTGCTATTTAATGTTTAAAAAGAAGTATTTTGCCCTCCCCAAATTAGTTACTAAGTGCTTTGAGCACTTTGTGTGCCTTCAGTTGTCAGCGGTTTAACTGCAAGAGGATTATAAGCGTAGATTAAATCGATATACAGGGTATCTTGGCCTCCACAAGAGGGACACTGACCTAGTTTCTTGTATACATAGTCCCCTTCCTTGAAATCTCTAATTTCTGAGTATTCGCATCCTTCTTGTTCGCATTTTATCTGAGATACGGTATGCCAATCGATCTTTCTTGTGCGGCCTCTCATCCAGAAATTAAATACCCAAATCACTCCAAGAATCAGTAAACCAAAAAGCAATTGTGTCTGCCATTCACTGCCTTGTGGATCCTGAAAATAGGCAGCCGTCGCAGTTACGATTAGATATAAGGAAAGTATCATCCCGATTGCTAAAAGGATTAAAACAAAACGCGAAACGCGTGCTTGGGGTTGCTGGTCTCCACTCATTTTTCTTACACCTCACTGCCCTACTCCTAGTGTATTTCCAATTCCTGCTACGATTACCGTGTCTCCTTCGTTTGTTTGATTGTCGATGATCCAATGAATTCGCTTTAATACATTATCTACTGATGTAGCGATTGATTTTTTCATCGTAGTCAGCGCATCCTCAATACTCTGTTTTATAATTATTGCATCAATCGGTATATTGTATTTCACACCAGATTCTTCTATTTTGTGTTTCTCAGGACCTGGATCACCAATTGCAGCTCCCACGCCCTCTATTACCTGACCTGTTTCTTCACCTTCGAATTTGAGCGCGGCATCGATCATTATTACCCGAGCTACCTTCCCTTCTCTTTCATCTATGACGTTCTTTACTCCCAAGCCGGGTTTTCCAACAGTTCCTCCAGGTCCTTTTGCCTTGACAATGATGACATTGCGGTTATTTATGTTCTTTTCGACCGCAACGACCTCTTTAGCCACTTCTTTCGGTTCACCACCTCTCATAAGTCGCGCTGCTACAAGGGGCCCTACGCCATCGCCTATTGGCTTTCCTTCTGCAAAGCACTTCAATGCTTCAAAATAGGCCTTTGCGAAAATCATTATGAGCGGCAATTGCATATAGATTTGCATTATCAGAAATGTGCTCTTTGTCTTCTTTCCAAGGAGCAAAAAGTGGCGAATCAGCCTGAAAATGAAAAACACGGCTATTGTCGCTTCAATCACATTTTCGAGCGTTTTAGAATCTGCTTCATTGGCTTTAGGTGCAACGCGAGAAACGAAATCTTCGAATCTTGTTTTTCTGACGTCTAGGAGATGTTCAAGTCTTCCTAGAACACCGCTTGGATCTCGATCCACCGGCATAATCAAGAAGAATTCAAGAAATCCATCTATTGTCTCAAAAACTTGTTCATCAGGTGCATCTGAATATTCTGCAACTCGTCTCTTGCATATTATCTTGCCTTCTTCCGACCAAATATTCAGCTTGACGAGCGCTCTTTCAATTTGTTTAAGCCACATAAACTGCTGAATACGCTGTCCGTAAAATATAGAGAAGATAATAAAGACAAAGAACAATAAATTGAATATGACAGCGAACGGATTACCCTCGCCACCGCCACCAGTCAATAAATCTAACAATCCTTGCATTATATTCAGCCTACCTAAAATAACTGAATTAGTCCATTCATCAAATTCCTAAGACACTTTTCTACCCATAGTCTCTTTCACTTTTAAATACTTCCGTTATGGACACAGTTGACAAGAATTCAGAAGGGATACGTTGAATAGAGAGAAAATCCTTTGAGGAAATTGATAAGGATAGAAAAAGTGG
>JAECRW010000006.1 GCA_016294985.1 Candidatus Sifarchaeum marinoarchaea
GAAGTCGAAAAAACCTTCTATATTTCCAAAGGGTGTAGTATATGTATAAGCCCCGACTGGTGTCGTGGGAGAAAACTGACCGCCAGTCAACCCGTAATTAAGATTATTTACGCACACAACGGTTAAATCGATATGTCGACGTGCCGCATGTAAAAGATGATTGCCCCCGATGGCGGTAATGTCTCCATCTCCGCCAAAAACAATTACCTCTAAATCTGGTTTGAACATTTTAATTCCCGTAGCTACAGGAATAGCACGACCATGCGTCGTATGAACCGAATCCGCATTAATATAGCCTGGGATACGCCCTGCACAACCAATACCTGACACAAAAACCGTGTTGTCGATATCAAATTGTGTTAGGTTGTCAATTGCCCGCATAACAGCGCTCATCACAATCCCGTTACCGCAACCAGGACAGAACATTGTTGGGAAGCGTTCTTTTCTGAAATATTTTTGAAGTGGATGTGGTTCTCGTTCCTTCGACTCTTTTTGAGCAACTTCCATCATTCTTTCACACACCGCCTTATTTCTGACAAGATTTCGTCAGGCGTATACAATACACCACCAATTTTTGGATAAAAATAAACATATTCAGTACCAAGCAGACGAACTTGATTCACGATCTGGCCTAAATTTAATTCTAACACGAGAATTTTATTGACATTTTTACATAGTTTCTTAAGTATTTTCAGTGGAAATGGCCAAAGGGTGATTAAGCGAATATATCCAACCTTTAATCCTTCATTCCGTGCATCTATAACTGCTTGAAGAGCCGCTCTTGATGGACTACCATACGAGATAACAATTAACTCGGCATCCTCTAAGAACTTCGTATCAATTTTTGTAATTTCATCGATTTTATTTGTGATTTTCTTCTCAAGACGTTCAATTAATTTGGTATGAACGACAGGATCGTCAGAAGGGAAACCGTATTCGTTATGTGTGAGACCAGTGTAATGTGTTTTATAACCTTCACCGAAAATAGGCATAGGTGGCACTAAATCAGGGGAATTGTTGTCAAATGGTTTATAATCCGCCTTTGGTCTAGTAGGTTTTTTTCGATCTATAATCGGAATTGCATCTTGTTCAGGAACGATAACAGTCTCCCTCATATGTGCGACATCTGCAGATGAGAGGAAAATTACTGGGACTCTTAACATTTCTGAAATGTTAAATGCTTCAATTATTAATTCAAAAGACTCTTGTACAGAATTGGGAATCAATGCCACGAGTTCGTAATCTCCATGAGATCCATATCTCGCCTGCATAATATCGCCTTGTGCTGGTTTCGTCGGTAATCCTGTACTGGGGCCTCCTCGCATTATATTTGCAATAACGAGCGGGATTTCGCATATAACTGCCAAACCTAAATTTTCTTGCATTAAAGACATACCGGGACCAGAAGTAGCAGTCATAGCCTTTGCTCCAGCTAAAGATGCCCCAATAACCGCTGCCAGAGAACTAATTTCGTCCTCAAGTTGCATAGATACTCGTCCTAATGCTGGCATGCGCTTGGATAAAATTTCGATTATTTCTGAAGCAGGAGTGATCGGGTAACCGGCATAAAAGTTACATCCCGCATAAAGAGCCCCCTCTACGAGAGCTTCATTCCCAGAAAGAAATAATCGTTTACATTCTGTTTCTGCCATTTTTCTACGCCTTTTTACTACGTCTTTACACTTGGTTAATGTGAAGAGTTGTACTATGTAAAATTTACATATGTAAAGTTTAAATACTTTTTTAATGATCACAGTAAGTTACAGATTTCTCTAAAAGTCGAGTAAGCAAGAGATTGATAGCCAGATGTTTGGGAACTATTATCCATAGCAAAATATCTTAATGGAAAAAATCAGAAAATTCCAAAAAACGCCATAAAACCACAAACAAAAAGGTTTTAAAAAAAGTGAATTCCATAATACTATATTGTTTTTCTCATCCCTTGCTTTTTGAGGAAAAAATGTGAATAGGTGTGAAAAAGTTGGATGCTAAAGAAGAACTCATAAAGAGAATTGAAGCAGCAATAAAAGATGAGCAACAGGCTCAAGAAGACTATAAAAAGTCAGCCGAGATGGCAGAGGATCCTGAAACTCGTGCTTTCTTTGAACAGTTGGTAAAAGATGAGGCAGGACACGAAAAGGTACTTAAACGAAGGCTAGTAGCTATAAAACTAATGAGATAATAAAAGCGGTTGTTTTCGAAAACCTATCAACGATAGATTTAGCTAACCTCTTTTCTTTTTATTAAGTAAACTACCCTGCCCTAAAGGAAGTTGATTGTAGCTGTGCTTAGGATTAATGAGCATTCGCTGAGTTTGCTGCGTGTGCAGCTACTACTGCATAATACTGTGTAATGAGGATTATAGATACCAATATTCCAACAAGAATGATAAACGAAATTAAAACGCCCTTATTTAACTTCCAGTTCTCTCTCCAACTCATAGCAAGGAAATGTGTTGCTACGACTGCCATGAACGCAAATGAACCGATTAGCCCGACTTTTAGCACCACCGGTATGAGAACAAATATCTCATGACTCGTCAGAATTTCCCAGGATTCTAAGGAGTAAAAGAATACTAGCACAAATTCAATCATACTAGTCGCCATTTGCATTGAAGTGCCTTCTTCTTGAAGATGTTGGGTTTGTTGTTGAAGTGTTAGGCTCTCCTTACCCCTTTGAAGGCCCACTTTTGTGTCAACAATATC
Source organism: Candidatus Sifarchaeum marinoarchaea (assembly GCA_016294985.1). GTDB lineage: Archaea > Asgardarchaeota > Sifarchaeia > Borrarchaeales > Borrarchaeaceae > Borrarchaeum > Borrarchaeum marinoarchaea. Next base: position 2,706 of record JAECRW010000006.1, read on the forward strand.
AATTGCAGTTTTAATGCCAGTTAAAGTGTTAGAAAGAAGACTTCCTTCTACTTCAAGTCGATCTTGAAATCTTTTATTCATTTGAATATATTCTGATTCTAATCGTCGTTCGATACAAAACGACGCTAAACATTCATCTAACTTTATTACGTCATTTCTAACGGTAAGAACCGCATTCTTGATCATGTATGTATAATTTGCGATTTTTTCATAAAGTTGTGATAGATCATCAATTTCTTTTTCTAAAACGTCAATTCTTTCCGCATCTGTTTCTATTTTCCCAATTCCAGCGTAGAGCAACTTACTCACAAATTTGTCTGCTGCGACTCTTTCTTGCTCCATCAATTGCAACTGATCTTGAAAGTATTTTACCTTCTTATCAAGACTTTGAAAACTCATGTCAAAGAGAGGAAGTTCTTCTACTAGAAAATCAAAAAGTGGATCCTTTTCAAATGGAAGACAGAAATAAAAGCCCCTATCTTCACTTAAAAAATGGTACAACTTTCCAAAAGATAGCCCACTTTCGATAATTTTAAATTCGGAAAATGTTTCCTTGGCAATTTCAAGCTGTTCTTCCTTCTCTACTATCAGAACAGTGGCTTCACCTATAGGGGTCGACAAGAAATTTTCAAGTTGATTTCTCTTAGCGTCTATGTCCTGCAGAGTCGTGTCTTCTGAATAGAATAAAATTCCGATTGTAGCCACATCATGGACGCAAGAGAGATATACTCCGCTCATATTTTTAGTTGCAAGAGAAATGGAAATCGTCGAATCCTTCGTAGGTTCTAGTGTGCAAACTGCACCATCTGTGTCCTTTTCATATTCTTTTGTTAGATAATTCCAGACTTCGTTAATCTCTTTATCGTCATCAATATGGAAATAGATATAATGGCAAGCCTTTGGTATTTTTTTAGGTACTTCAAACAATTAAAGTCCTCTCCGTCTCCTATCTATACTAAGATGTGACTTTTATACTTTCTTGAATAGATAAATGCGATTTGATAAGTTGCTGAAGTCGCAACATTGCTAGGAATTCATATTAATTACTCATTAATCCTTAGATATTCTGGGGTTTTTTTTGCACACTTTTAATCGCTTATTTTATAGGAATGTAAAGATCCCTTGAAATAATTGAGTTTGATTAAATAATAATAACACATTGATCACTGCTTCTAATAATTGTAAAGAAGAAAATTACAAACTATGTTGCTTTTTGTTTTTTCCCTTAATATGAGGGGATGTAAAAAGGACCGTTTACTGATAAGTTCATGTAAAGTATAAAAGTAAAATAGTGCACATATGTACTTTCCAGCTAATGCATGAAAAGCAGCTGCTTATGTGGTGGAAAGAGGGATGGCAGGGTTATTTGAGAAGATCCCACCTGAAAAACGCTGGGAGATGACATCTAAGGCGCTCTGGGGATTATCAGTTTTGAGAGGGTCAAAGACCATCGTTCCTCTTCTGGGTATAGGGGAGGGGATCATCTCGCCTATCTGGGGTTTAGAAAAGTTTGAAGAAATAATCGCTAAGGCATATGGTGACGGCGGTAAGCGGATATTTTCATTTGTTAAAGAAACGTTCAACATACCAGTAGAGGATGCAGTAGATGCAACTAAATTAGCCATTGTTTCTATGACATTGCTGATGGGGCCTGAGCTCGAGCACAAAATAGTCGAAGTAAACAAGGAAAGAGCCGTGGTTAGATGGACTAAGTGTCCGGTCTGGGAGAGGTATAAGGAATTTGAAGTTGGGACTGAACTTAGGCCATGTCCCGAGGGCCATCAACCATTCACAGAAAAAGGATTCAATTCAGTTAATCAGAAGATAACTTGTATGCTCACAAAGGCAATGCCAAGAGGAGACCCCTACTGTGAAGAAATCATCGAGTTTAAGGAAGAGTAAACGGTTAGACAACTAATAAGGGTAAAATGAATGGCAGAATTATTGGAGAAAATTCCAGTCGAGTTGTGTTGGTTTATAACTGCTAAAACTCTTGTCAGATTCGCTGTTTTAAGGGGAGTTAAGACGGTTTTTCCTCTTCTGGGTGAAGGAGAAGGAGTTATCGCTCCTATTTTGGGTTGGGAAAAATGGAAGGAGATAATCGAGAAGGTACATAGCGACAATAGTAAGCGACTTCATAAATTTACCAAAGAAACCTTCAATATCTCAGTAGAAGATGCTACAGGAGCGGCCAAATTACATATAGTCGCTTGGCAGTTTCAGCAGGGTCCAGAAATGGAGGCCAAACTAGTTGAGGCGGTTCCAAAAAGAGCTGTAATCCGATGGACTAAATGTGCATGGTGGGAGCGTTATGAAGAGTTTAGGGTAGATCCTGAGCTTAGAGGTGGCTGCCATATTCATGAAGGTTGGTCCGATGAAGGACTCAAGGAGATCAATCAAAAGTTAACGTACAAACTCACAAAGTCATTAGTAAGAGGGGATCCCTATTGTGAAGCAGTCATCGAGTTTAAGGAAGCGTAAGTGGCTATTTTTTGAGCAGCCAAATGCATAATGTTATCCCATCTTTTTAAGCTTACATACAAAATACTAAGAAAAATGAATAGATTATAAAACTCAAGATTTTTGTTGAAGATACGCATGAATACCTTGTGCCGCTATTTTTCCACTAGCCATTGCTTCTCCAGATGTTGAAGCACCATTGACTACATCTCCGCCAGCAAATACTCCTATTCGTGACGTGGCACCATTTTCATCTACTGCGATGGTACCCCATTTTGTTAGTTTTATATCACTTAACCATCCAGTATCAGGAGTCCTTCCAATTGCTGGTACAAATACATCTGTCTCTAGCAAAAATTCGGAATGCTCAATCAGAATTGGACGTCTTCGTCCACTCTCATCGGTTTCTGCAAGTTTCGTGCGAATGCATTCAACCATCTCAGGCGTATTGGCTCCATGGAGCCTTACTGCTGAGGCAAGAAAATAAAAGAGGGCTCCTTCCCTCTCTGCCTCAATAATTTCATGAATAAAACCAGGCATTTCACGCCGGCTTCTTCGATAAACTAGAGATACCCTTTTTGCTCCAAGTCGTAATGCTGTCCTTACGGAATCTATTGCGGTATTTCCGCCACCAATTACAACTATTTTGTTACCTGAAAAATCAACTTTTTTCCCAAGATTAACATCTTTTAAAAACAATTCACCGGGATACACACCCTCCAAATCTTCACCAGGAATTCCCAGTTTTCTTGGAATAGGGGCGCCAACACCTATAAAAACTGCATCGTAACCTTGTGCAAAGAGATCATCAATATTTTCAATTCGAGTATTTGTCTTTGCATCAATACCTAGGCTCAGTAGATTATTGATCTCTTTCTGAAGCACGGCTTTTGGTAACCGATAGTCGGGGATTGCCCAGTATAACATCCCTCCTAAAACTGGCATTTCATCAAAAATAGTCACTCTATAGCCTAATCTTACAAGCCTATAGGCAACTTCTAATCCCGCAGGCCCAGATCCAATAATAGCAACCCTTTGAACTCTTTTCTCTACTCCTTGTATTAACTCAGTATAAAAATCTCGCGTATTCAATTTTATTAGTTCTTCTTGTTCATACATATAATCCGCAACGAATCGTTTGAGGCTACATATAGCAAGGGGTTCTCCCTTTTTTCCTAATAGGCAGTTATCTTCGCAAGGATGATTACATATTCGTCCAAGTGTGGCAGGTAATGCACATTTAGTTGTTATAAGACGGTACGCCTCCTCAAACCGCTCTTCAGCTATAAGACCCACAAAGCCACGTGCATCATAATCTTCTAGATAGGAAGAAATAGGTAGATCTAGAAAGCATCCCTTTTCACAAGATGGTTTCTTGCAACGAAGACAACGTTTTGCTTCTTCTATAGCGTCTTCTTTTGTGTAACCTCTTAAAACTTCGTCAAAAGAAGTTAAGCGTTCCTCAAGGGGTGATTCCTTCATGATTATCCGTTTTGTTCCAGCCTTTTTCTTTAATGTTTTAAGAGTTGGTGACAACAAGATTTCTTCAAAACCTTGCATCTCTTTCAGACTGCTTACAAACGCATCAATTTCCTTCCTATTTTCCCCTTCGACTTTAATTACCAAATCAAAAGGCTCTAGAATAAGAGAGATTTCTCGAACTAATTTCGAATTTCTTATATCCTCAAGTGACTCATCGCCTACTTCAGGGCTTAAATTGACAAAAATATAAGCGGATGATGTCAGATCAATCACCAATTCAACGTATTCTTGAAAAAGTATTGGGTATGAGCCATATACTCTGAGTTTTCTACCTTGTGAATAGCCGTCTAAGGGATCTTTTTCGCCTACATTTTTCCACGCTAGCCTTTTTCTTTCTCGACATAGTAAACCTCGGCTTCAAGGCCCGTCTCGAAATATGTAACGGCAGTGGCTAAGTCATCAACTTCTTTTGCATTCCTTACAGGTATATTGAACTGATCCTTAACTCATGGAAACATATAATTTTCGGCTTCATCAAATATTTTCACGTTTATCTCTTTGCACTTCTCAATACCCAAGACAGGTGAGGTGACCCCCTCACCATTACCCATTCAGGAGCGATGATCTTCTCGCTTATCAATTCAAAAAATGCTGTGTTAATACTAGCGGTTATGGCCCAACGCTTCTCAGCTGGAATCTTCTCTAATTACTCGGCCTTTCAGTTGCACCTTTTTAGCGGTTTAATAGCTGATGTTTTGAGTTTATTTAAACTCGTAGACACCTTCGCAGTATGATTCGCCACTTGGTCGTGCCTTTACAAGCTTATAGGTTACTTTGGGATTTATTGCCTTAAACCCTTCTTCACAAAATGCCTGATGCCCTATTTCACAAGGGATAAGCTCAGGATTTACTTCATTCTCCTCGTATCTTTCCCAAAATGGACATTTAGTTGTTCTGACCACGGCTCTTTCGGGAGTTGCTTCTTTTAGTTCACTTTCTGTTTCAGGCCCCATCAATAACATTAAGGCGAGCATGGCAAATTTAGCGGCTTCTGTTGCATCTCCTACTGGGAAATTAAATTCTTCCTTAATTTGTGGAAACATCAGTTTACCGCCTTCACCATATACCTCATTGTTTATCTCTAGCCATTTTAACTTACCTAAAACGGGTGCTATGACCTTTTCACCTCTTACTACTAAGGCACTAGCAAGGACATTAGAGGTTATTGCCCATTTGGTCTCAGCAGGGATTTTCTCTAATATTTCTGCCATATATTTCCCCTCCTTTTTTACAATTAAGTAATATATGAAAATAGCAAATAGATACTGTGCGTTTTCCGTACTTTTATACTTTTCATATAATCTATAGAGAGTCGAATTCCACACATAAAGGCAAAATCCTGCGAAGCCAACCTTTAAAAAAAACTAAATGAATTATAATTGATGAGCGCACAATAAACAGCTATTTATTCATCGTCCTTAAACTCGTAGGCCAATTCACAGTAGGGGTCTCCAAAGGGTATTGCCTTCAGAAACTTGCATGATATTTTAGGATTAATTACCCTAAGTGCCTTTTCATCGGATAATAGATGGACGGGTTCGCAAAATGTAAACTCAGGCTTTATCCCAAACTCTTTATACCTCTCCATCCACACTTGGTATATCTTACTACAGCTGTTTTTCTGGTTGCCTCAACTAACTCATGCTCCCATTCCGGACCAGACTGTAACGTTGTCCAGACTATGCCTAATTTTGCTGCTCCAGCAGCATCCTCCACTGGAATGTTAAATGTTTTTTTAACCCATAGAATCATATCTCTATTGACATTAGCCATTGTACTTGCAAGTATTTCTTCAAATTTTTCCCGGCCCCAAATAGGCGTAAAGAATCCATCCTCCTTGCCCAGGAGAGGGACGACACACTTCGAACCTGACAGTAGTGCAAATCTGAGGAGATTTTGAGCGGTTATTGCACAACACTTATCAGCTGGGATCTTCTCTAACAGTTCCGCCATTCAGGTTCACCCATGTTGATGTTAAAAAAAAGCTTAGGATAATTTATAGTAGATATTATACAATAATCGTTGGACTTCCTTTAAATCCCCCGTTCTCTCGTCAACGATCCTTTCAAGGTCTTTAGTATACCTCTTCATTTTTTCCTCTTCTTGTTTACGATCAGTGACGTCACGAATGATACCCTGGTATCCTAGAATGCTTCCGTCACCGGCTCGTCGCACAGTCGACGTTATTAGGCAGGCAATCTCTGTCCCATCCTTCTTCCGGAGCTTAATCTCATAGTTTTTAACAGCGCCATTTTCCTCTATTTCTTGCTGAAAGTTGATTCTTTCTGTTGGATTAGCATATATCTCCATAACATTGAGATTGAGCATCTCTTCTTTGGTATAGCCAAAAAGTTCTACTAAAACCTGGTTGACGTCAACGAACATACCCTCATGGGTGGTAATATAGATAGCGTCCCTGGAATCCTCAAAAAGGGAACGGTATCTCTCTTCGCTCTCACGAAGTGCCTCTTCAGCTTTCTTGCGTTCGGTAATATCACGGGTTATACCCTGATACCCCAGAATGCTTCCGTCACTAGCTTGTCGTATAGTCGATGTTACTAGACTGTCTATCTCTGTCCCATCCTTCTTCTTGAGCTTAATCTCATAGTCTCTAACAGAGCCCGTTTTCTCTATTTCTTGTTGAAACTTAAACATATCAGCGGGATTAACATACACCTCCACAACATTAAGATTGAGCAACTCTTCTTTTTTATAGCCATAAAGTTCTACTCCAGCCTCGTTGACGTCAATGAAGTTACCGTCTTTGTCTCTAATATAGATAGCGTCCCTGGAATCCTCAAAAATGGAGCGATATCTCTCTTCGCTCTCACTAAGTGCCTCCTCAGCTTTCTTGCGCTCGGTAATGTCCTTGGTGATTGTCAGAACACTATCTTCATCAGTTTTCGCGTGATCAACAAGAAACCATCTCTCCTCTCCAGTAGGGAGTTTAAGGAACATCTCCTCTCTTTGAGTTTTTCCAGTGTCCATTGTTTTATTGAGTTTTTCAACCATCTTAGGAAATAGGTTCTTCAACTCAGTACTGATAGAATCTCCGATTTCACCATTGGTCAAATCATAGGCTGCCTTATTAGCCTGGATCAAAATAATACGCCAATCTGGTTGACGTTCCCAAAGGTATGCAGGATCGGGAATGGCTTCAAATGTTCTGCGAAATCTCCTTGCGATCTCTTCGAAGGCATCTTCAGCCCGTTTACGCTGTTTTCTCACCTCTGCCTCTCGCATCTCCCGCTGAATTGCGGGAATAAGTCGCGCCGTTTTGCCTTTTACGATATAGTCATGAGCACCAGCTTTCATCGCTTCTACCGCGAAATCCTCCCCAATCTTGCCTGACATGATAATGAATGGTAAGTCGAGTCCACTTTCTTGAAATAGTTTCAAAGCGGCGATACCGCTGAATTTCGGCATAACATAATCAGAGATAATAATATCCCATGTCTGATTAGTGAGTGCTGACTTCATAGCGTCAGGTGTATCCACTCTAAGAAAGGTCGGTTCATAACCCCCGCGCCTTAGTTCACGCACCAGTAATATAGCATCAGCTTCTGAATCTTCAACTACCAAAACGCGGAGCGGTAAACTCATTTAATCCCTCCTTATTACTGGTGGCGGTTCATTTAAAAGTACCCAGTATAAACCCAGTTGACGCACTGCTTGAACAAATTGGTCAAAATCTACTGGTTTGCGAATGTAACTGTTGGCACCAAGGCTATAGCTTTCAATTAAGTCTTTTTGTTCTTTTGAAGTAGTTAGAACAACTACAGGAATAAGTTTTGTTCTTTCATCAGTTCTAATACGCCTTAGTACGTCTATACCATCAAGTTTAGGCAATCTCAGATCCAGTAGAATAAGTATTGGCATAATGCTCAAATCACGACCATCATAGGTACCAGTACCAAAAAGATAATCCAGTGCTTCAACACCATCGTTAGCTACCACTAATTCGTTCAAAATATTGCTTTTTTTGAACGCTCTCTTGGTCAAAAGTACATCATCTTGATTGTCTTCCACTAAAAGGATAATTTCTTTATCCATACTTTTTCCTCCATTTAATTAAAGAGTAAAATAGAAAGTTGCGCCTTTATCCACCTCGCCTTCAGCCCATACACGGCCTCCATGACGATTAATAATGCGTTTCACAGTAGCTAGTCCAACGCCGACTCCTGGGAACTCTTCTGGTGAGTGAAGGCGCTGGAAAGCTCCAAATAGTTTGTTTACATATTCCATATTGAAGCCAGCACCGTTATCTCGTACAAAAAATACTCTATCGATCCCTTTCCAAGTAACTCCGAATTCTATCTGTGCATTTGACTTATTTCCAGTAAACTTCCAAGCATTTCCTAGAAGGTTATCAAACACTAAGCTGAGAAGTCGCGCATCACCATCGGCTACCAATCCTGGCGCGACAATGAACTCTACCTGACGTTCCGGTTGTGATTCCTGTAGTTCTGTCAAAACCTCATGCACCATATTACTTAAATCAACTTTCTCACGGTGCATTTCGGTACGCGTTACCCTTGATAATGCCAGTAACTCATCTATGATTTCTGCCATGCGCTTGGTCGCCTTCCGAACACGTTGAAGATAATCTCTTCCTTCTGCATCTAATACGTCGATATAGTCGTCTAATAACGCTTTGCTGAAGCCGTTAATACTCCTAAGGGGCGCACGCAGGTCATGCGAGACAGCATAACTGAAAGCTTCAAGTTCTTTGTTGAGGACTTCAAGTTCCACAGTTTTTCGTCTCAATTCTTCAGCTCGCTCTTCATCAAGCCTTTTGAGTTTTTCAGTATATGATTTCAGTTTACCCTCCAGTTTTTTTCGTTCTGTGATATCGCGGACAAGAATCCACATTCGAGCTGGTCTGCCGTCCTCATCTTTAATGACCCAAATTCTTGCCGAGGCAGGGAAGATTATTCCCTCTTGTTTAATGCCTTCTATTTCAAGAACATCCGAAAAACCACGTGGGAGTATTTGTTCGCTGATGATTCGTGCGACAATATCCCGCCATTTACCAGGAATGAAATCCAGATAATTCATTATTTTAATTTCATTCTTAGAATAACCAAACATGTCGGCAAAGGCTTGATTGCATTCTATAATGTTTCCATCCATAGTTGCAGAGGCAATACCGTCTATGGATGAATCATACAAACCGCGATAACGTTCCTCCGAATCCCTAAGTTCCAAGGTTCTTTCATCAACGAGCGTTTCAAGATTTTCACCGTAGTCTTTCAGTTGCTTCTCCAAGTTCCTTCGTGCAGTTATATCCTTCTCAAGTTCTACGATAGCAACGATATTCCCTACGGAATCTCTTATAGGTGAACTTGTGATCAAAAGGTCAATTTTTTTCCCATCAGGAAGTACATCAGATCGTTCAATAACCACCGTCTTGCCTTCATTAAATATTTCTTCGATATAGCAATCAGAACATGGCTTACTTAAGCCCTTGTACACTTCATAACACTTTTTTCCGATGACATCTCCCCACAGATCCCTTATGGACTGATTTATCCAGATGATGTCTAAATCCTTATTTTGAATGGTGATAAGGTCTTTGATTCCAGCTAAAATTGCTCTGAGTTTTTCTTCCGATTCTTTCAATGCGTTTTCTAGCTTTTTTTGCTCAGTAACGTCATGAATGATGCCCTGATAGCCCATGATGCTTCCATCATTGGCTCTCCACAAGGTTGATGTGAGCAGAGCGTCATGCACTGTTCCATCCTTCTCACGGAACTGCACCTCAAAGTCCCTAACCGCTCCATTTCGCTCAATTTCCTGCTGAAACCGAACCCGATCATCGGGATTAACATAAAATTCCAGGACATTTGTTTTCATTATTTCATCTCTGGAAACGCCAGCAAAGTCCAGCAACGCTTGATTAACGTCAATGAACTTACCATCTCGGGTGATACTATAGATGGGATCTTTGGACTCTTCATAAAGGTTTCGATATCGTTTTTCGCTCTCTTGAAGTGCCTTATCAGCCTTTTTGTGTGCAGTGATATCACGGATGATGCCTTGATATCCCAGAATGCTTCCGTCATTGGCTCGCCATATAGTTGTAGTCTGCAAGCAGTCGATTCCCGTCCCGTCTTTCCTACGCATTCTCACTTCGTAATCTCTAACTGCTCCTGTTTCCTCGATTTCTTGTTGAAACTTGAGCCGGTCAGCGGGGTTTTCATACAACTCTATAGCGTTTAAATTAGGTAGATCTTCTTCGGTAATGCCAAATAAATCAATCGCGGCCTTGTTGGCATCGACGACCTTGCCCTCTCGGGTAGTAAAAAAAACTGCATCTCTAGATTCCTCAAAAAGGGAACGATATCTCTTTTCGTTCTCTATTAGCATATTCTCTAACTGTTTAAAATCCGTGATGTCAGGATTTTTGCCTGTCATATCTTTAATCCTCATAGATTTACCATTTAAATTTAATTTGCTTTAAAGAGATAGCTATTGATATTGTCCATGCCGACATTTCGCCATCCCAAATATATCATGTGTTTCCCCGCTCCTACAGCTATATTTTTGCTCCCAGGAATATCATTTTTTTTGCAATCTTGTATACTCATATATATGAAAATATTTAGCATTTATACTTTTCATGCACGAGGAGATGTTATAATTTGATTTAAAAAGCATCTTCCCCCTCCTAGACCAGACATATGAATTGGAAGTGCTCCATTTCTCGTGTAAATAACTATCGTTAGAAATTCACGCTATTATTCCTATATAAATTTAAAATTGGAAACCTAGTGTTTTATAATCGAGGATTTCTTATAATCTGCGGACAGCTTACTAATTTATTGTTGACAAAATATTTAAACTTTTGATTCTTCTCCTCAAAGAAGAGCAACCTCCTTAGGATGATTCAATGAAAATCACATTTCTTGGCACAAGTGGAAGCATGATAACCGCAAACCGGGCGAACATTTCAATACTTATTGATACAGATTTACTCTTAGATGCTGGAGAGGGCACCACACAACGACTTTTGCAGATGAACTACGACTTAAACAAGATTGAACGAATTTTTATCACCCATTTTCATCAAGATCATGTATCGGGTCTCCCTGGTTTGATCTGGACGATGTGGCAAAATGAAAGAACGCTGCCGCTTGAGATAATAGGACCTGAAGGAATTCAAGACCTCACCATCTCTCTTTTAAAGTTGATGAAGACCCCTCTTCATGCCTTAACATTTGATTTAAAGTTTACTGAAGTTATTGGCGGAAGCATGATAGATGAAGATATATCTGCAATTGAATCAGATCACCAAATACGAAGTATGGCCTATCGAATTCGCCGTAAAGCTTGTGTATGTTATTCTGGTGATACACGTCCAAACGAAAGAATTGAAAATCTATCAGGAGGCTGTGATGTGCTGATTCATGAAGCCTCATTTCCAAATGAGATGGAAGAGATAGCACATAAATACGGGCATTCTACTCCTGGAGATGCAGGGAAACTTGCTAAAAAGGCAGCTGTCAAAGAGGCTTTAGTGTTAATCCACTGGCCAGAGAAATATTTCGAGGAAAAGGCATCATTAATTGCGCAAGCAAGGGCTTTTTTTGATGGAAAAATAATTGTTCCATCTGATTTGGAGACAATTATTCTTTAACTTAAGTAATGTATGTTATTTAGATCACTCTGAAGCATCTATCGTGATGATAACTTATCTAGTATTGGCTTTTTCTCAATAATAATTGACACATCTGAACAAGGATTTCCCTAAAGACAGGAATTTTAATAAAAGAACTAAAGGGGAGGTATCGTGGCTCCATTGTCACTATATCAAATTTAAGAGCCTTTACAAGGGCTAATATATTTGCAATCGTACATGGTTTGTAAAGCCAGGGAGGTCCATTGTTTAAAATTCGCCTAGTTCTTTTTGAGATTAATTTTGACAATGATAACGGGAACATGTTAAATGGTCGTATTGTATGACCTCCAACAAAACTGTATAAAGGAGGAAAACTAAGATAAAGCATGCCATTAGGGCTTAAACACCTATGGAACTCACTAAGTAAAATGTCTCTTGAGAGCACGTGTTCTATGAGACTTGAGGCAATAATAATATCAAAAGAATTACTCTTGAACGGAAGAAAAAGTGCATTTGCAGTTATTTGAGAAATTAAGAGATTTCTAGTTTTTTTCTTAATTTTATGAAGGTATTCATGCTCCTCAGATCGCATATCAATTGAAATCACATTGCCACCGTGACGGGCAAATTCGAAAGAATAACCCCCATAGAGGCAACCGCAATCCAAAATTCGCTTACCTTTAACCGTTACCGAATTTACCTCTAAAAACTCTAATAAATGGATAGCTTGGAGTCTCTGAAAGGTAAAATAACTTTTTGGTCGATTTTCATTCCTTTTTTTGCCCATCTGATAAAGTTGCCGAGTAAATGAATAAGAAATCTTTGGACGCATAATAGATTGCCTTCTATTTGTACTAAGATCTTAAAAAATGGTTTTCTGTTACTTGTTGTAATAAATTGTTTTTCTTACACAATAATCGATTTTCATCTGTTTCGTGAAAATTAAAATATTATTTATCTTTTACAAAAATATGGACTTCTGGACTATCGTCTATGTAAATTATATTTTCTAGGTGCGTATTCGGAATTTCGCTAATTAGGTGGTAATTGTAAAGACTATATTCCTCTTCATAATTTCTAATAATGAAAACACACACATTATCATCGATAATCGATTTACTTGTTGGATCTCCAGTAAAATAGTCTTCAAATAGCTCAATATCGTAGATCGACGGATAATAATCTTCTGTTAAAAACGCAATTGACCACTTGAAAAATGGGAGTGTAACAATTACCGTGTCTTGCGAGTAATCATTGTCCTTTAAGAATTGTGCTGCCTCATTTAGTCCATATCCAGAAGAACTCGATTCAATATATTGACGTTTTATAGCATTTGGCAATCTTTCTTCATTATTAGGTTGTGTTACCGTTCCATAAAGGTATATTGACGTATCAAAGATACATATAAAGACAAAAAGTAACAATAAGCCTTGCATTAGTATTTGTCGCTGTTTTGTAACGCGAAAATACTTAAGCTCCTCAAATAAGGTTGTAATTACCCTACTACTAGCGATATAGATACTGGGAACTGCAGGCATGAGATATCTGGGATAGAACCGGACTGCAGGCCAGAAAGATACTAGGACAACTGCTATCCAAATTAGAATTAAAATATCTTCTTCCTTCCTGCGAAACCATAGTATGGGAATAAAAAGTAAAGTAAGAATGAGCGTGGGCCATCCAAGAAAATCTTGAACCCAAGAGGCGAGGTAAATAATTCGTGTGTAGATTTCAAAGACAGAAAATAATTGTGCAATATCAACGTCGACCCTACCTGGTGATCGATATATATCAAAATTATGAGTAAACGCCCAGTAAAGGTAAGGTGAATGGATAGCTATGGCAACAAGTAATGAGGCCCAGAACATTTTCTTTTTAAACACATAACGATACCTGCTATTTATCACTAGGAAAAGGGCTATAATTATGAAGGCTATAGCGCCATTTTGTTTAGTATTCGTTGCCAGACCAAGAAATACCCCCCCAAGTAGAAGGAAGATATCATTTTCTTGTTTAATGCCCATAAAGTATGTAAGGAGTGATGCAGTTATCAGGAGGGTCAATAAAGCTTCTTGCATGGCTAGTCGACTATACCACGCATGAAACACAGAAATACTCAATAGAAGAGCGGAAAGAAGGGCTAATATCCACTCATTGTATAATTCCTTCGTTAGTTTCCACAAGACAACTACCGAAAGAATGCCCGAGACCGCGGAAATAAAGCGAGCTGCAAATAAGTTAATGCCAAAGGCATGATAGGAAAGGCTATAGAGAAATGCCGATAGGAAAGGTTTTCTGGACCATTCTACGGTGGTGTAAAAAACGCTGTAAAACGAATAATCACTCTGATAGATCTTTAATCCCCAGTAGCACCACAATCCTTCATCATAGAAGATCGGGACTTTCTCTAAACTCCATAGGCGAATGACTGCCGCAAGTATTATAATCGCAAGAAGATAGATGTATTCTAGGTTAACTCTCTCTAATTTATTCCAAAGCACTCAAGTTGCCTCCGAAAGGCATTGATGGATTTGTGAGTTATTGACGAATGTAAAACGTGAATATCATTGAATAGATTTAAAATGATCACCAATTCTAGTTATGAGGAAATATACAACCATTTTAAGACTTCAACAGATGGGAATATATGATGCAACAGAATCGATGCCGACCATCTGAGTCTTTTTTAATTCAGTTTTTCGGGAATATGGCAAGAAAATATTTTTATTTTTTGGCCACCTCAGGTTGCAAAGGAACGATGATCTATATTTTTGGTTAACATTTTCGATTTGAATAAATCTCAAGGCTGATTCGAAATGGCACATTTTTCCGCTAAGGAAGCATTGACGCATATTATCTCCGTAGTATTGCTAATTATCATTATTAGAATTGTGGGGAGAATATTTATCAGCGTATTGTTTGATATTCAATGGGAATCTTTCGTCAAATATATTGTGCAAATATATTCAAGTGCCTTCCCACTATTTCTTGTGTGCGGTATAATTTGTGGGTTTTTAAGTGGATTTGCACGCGTATACAACCTAAAGGATGACGTCTTTTTTAGAGATTATATTGTTATAGCATTTCTTGGATTCTTAGGAAGTGCCATAGGAGATATTATATTCTTAACATTGGATTACTCAAAATCATACATCCAAATCCTTCCTGGTGATTTACCAATCATTTTCATTCAACTTTATCAATCTATTATTTATTTTGCGAGTTTCTTTTTCATTGGAAGTATCATTTGTAGTGTATTACTGAAATATCCAAATTGGCGAATACTTAAGGAGTAGAGAGAAATAATGGAACGCCCACTTCAAATCCTCAAAAAAAATATAGCATCCGTAAGCCTAGAACAAATAATCATGATTGGAATTCTTATTCTTGCTCTTGTTTTTAGAATATGGAATTTGGCAGGCATTCCCCGATTTGGTTATGATGAGGGTGACTACTGTGATGTTGCTGAAAATACTGCAAATGGACGATTCATGTGGTGGAGCCATAGTTTTGATGGACCTGCTTGGTTTTATATGCCCTTATTCTTTTTATTTGCCGCTACATCATTCAAAATTTTTGGAGCGGGAGTTGTCCAAGCACGTGCAATTTCGGCGATTTTTGGTACATTAACATGTTATCTTGCCTATAAATTCGGCAAAGATATACTACATAACGTAAGAGTAGGCATGCTAGCTGCAATCCTCTACGCAATTGATGCATATGTACTAACCATCGATAGAACTGCGCTATTAGACACTACACAATCGTTTTTCATTGCCCTTTCTATTTTTTTTTGGTATCTTAATTATAAAAGGAGTAAACAAAAGTATGCGCTTATTTCTGGTATATGCGCAGGATTGGCAATCCTTACAAAACCAACAGGCGTATTTGCAATATTTATTATATTTGGAGGTTCTCTCTTTGATATTATAAAGGGAAAAAAGGAACTACGGCAGTCTTTGTATAACTTTATTATCGCATTGTGTATATGTGTCTTTGTCGTAATCCCATATTTCGTAATTGCAAATGTAATGGATCCCAATGCATATCAAATGATGTATTCATACTATATATCGCGACCACAAAGCGGCGAAGCACAAGCTATCTTTTATCTTTTCCTTGCAATAAGATCAAATCCACTTATTTTCGGCTTTGGATTTATTGGCGTGGGATATTCAATCATAACGAAGAAAAAGGAAACTTTCCTTTTTCTCCCATGGATTCTAATACCTACATTAATCCTCTTAACTTCACGCAGGTTACCCCTCAGATATCTTTCACCACTATTTTTACCTCTTGTCCTTTCGACAGCCTATTTCATTATTAATATAGAAATGCTGTTCAAAATACACAACAAAAACATTTTTGGAAAAGTTCTTGAAGTATTAGCTAGCCCAAACGCATTATTGTCAATATTAGTGGTTTTCATGGTTCTAATAGGACTCTTTAATACGCTCAACAGAACTAAGACGATCTTTACTTCAGAAGGAGATTATGAACCGCAACAAGTAGCAGAATATTTAGATCTATATGTCAATGAAAAGGCTGTAATAGTTGGAAGCCCTGCAATCGACTTTCTCTCAAAAAAACACGTATTTCATGATATGCAAACACTCATTGAAAACGCAGAACGCCATGGTAACTACACTCTTCACCAATCGTTAGCAAGAAAACTTGATTATCTTATCATCGATCCCGACTGGAAATATGGGTGGGGAATCTCCTTTGAGCTCCAAGAATATTTAGAGTCGTATTGTGTCATTGAAAGAACTTTCGGAGATACAGATTTATATCGACGTGTTCTTTGAGAGAGACGTCGAATTTGACATTTTCATTCGAGTGTATTTGATCAAATCGTTACTAATCGATCTTATCGCTCGCTGTGATACATTCTATTGTACATAATCGCTTCGATGCTGTTTTCCAAAAGTTTTTAACCTATACTAGTTTTTATAGAAAAAACGAAAATTTAGCCCTATATGACATATTTTTGGTGCTTTAATTGAGCAAAAAGAAGTATAAGAGAGAAATAATTGAAACTGTTGTTCTTATAATAATTGCTGTTGTAGGTTCGTATGCAGTGTTCATTGGGCTTGAGATAGGGCTTGGAACATATCCTGAAAGTCCGCTTCGCGCAGTTTCTTCAGGAAGCATGCGACCCGCTTACAATGTTGGCGATTTACTCGTTATACAAAGTTTACCTAGCGATAAACTTCAAGTAGATGATGTGATCGTTTTTGAAGTATCTACAAGATCATATGATATTGTACATCGTATTATAGAGATACAATACAGAAATCAAGATGGCAAACTATATTTTAGGACTAAGGGTGATAATAATCCGTCTCCAGATTACTGGAGAGGCAGTGAATGTTGGAATGGAATGATACCTGAAGAGAATGTTATTGGTAAAGTTATTTTTTCTGTTCCACTCATAGGATATGTTTCACTAGCGGTATCAAGTGAATATGGAGTTCTAGTCATAGGAGCAGTTATCCTTCTAATTATTCTAATCTCAATTCCATTTGGGGAAACAAAAACGCCTGAAGATGAGGAAAAAATTACAAATAGAAAAGATCAGAATAATTGACGTTCGTAAACCACCAAAAAAGTTAAAAAGCGAGGTCTCTAAGATTAGTGGGCGATTTAATTGGTAGAAGTAGAACTAAAATACGGAGAAGAAACCATTTATGCCGATATAAGTGACAAAAACTTATTGGGCGTTATTTCGAGCAAAAAGAATCCTAACAGTGAAAATTCAATACCAAATCTTAGTTTTGAACATGCTATTAATAATCCTGTAGATAAATCATGTTTTGATAAGCTTTTCGATAGGAACGATAAAGCATGCATTGTAGTCAACGATAACACGAGAATCACTCCTAGCAAAAAAATCCTACCTGTTCTGCTTAATAGACTTGCCAATTTGGGCATTAAAGATGAAAACATTGAGATACTTATTGCAGTTGGCAGTCACCGCTTCGTAACAGAAAAAGAAATGGATGATTTATTGGGCAAAGAAATAGTCAATCAATTTGTAGTAGAAAATCATAATTGCCAAGCTGATGATTTAGTCTATTTAGGAATGACGCATTTACAGACTCCTGTGGAACTAAATAGAAAGTTTGTTGAAGCAGATAAACGAATAACAATTGGAGATGTAGCATTTCATTATTATGCAGGTTACACGGGTGGTCGAAAAAGCATTTTACCCGGAATTTCAAGCTTACGAAGTATTCAGAAAAACCATTCAAATCTTATTCATCCAGATGCAGTTACAGGAAACCTAAACGGCAATGTCATTCACGTAGATATGAATGAAGCTGCTGAAAAAGCTAAAGTTGATTTTAGCATAAGTGTTGTACTTGATTCAAATAAAGAAATTGTAGAAATCGCCACTGGAAACATTTTCTCTTCTTTTGAAGCATGCGTGAAAAAAGTAGACGAGATGTTTAAGGTTTATGTAGATAAAGCTGCAGATATCGTCTTAGTGAGTTCGGGAGGATTCCCGAAGGATATCAACCTTTATCAAGCTCAAAAAGCGATTGAGCAGGCACAGACGATAGTAAAACCTGGCGGTCAACTGATAGTAATTGCAGAATGCAGAGATGGTATTGGGCACAAAGTCTTTGATGAATGGATGTACCAGTATAAAACTCTTGAAGAATTGAGTAAACAAGTTCAAACTAATTTCAAGCTTGGTGGGCATAAGGCGTATTACATGCGAAAAACCATGCAAAAGGCAGACATCGTCCTCGTTTCAGAATTAGATTCCGAGTTGGTAGAAGATCCCTTCAATATGACTCCTTCAGATAGTCTTGAAGATGCGCTAGAACTAGCTTTCTCAAGGATGGGCAATGATGCAAGCGTATGGACGCTTCCTATAGGAGGAGAAACGCTTCCTCTAATTACTCCCTCTTAGTTTAATTTTACCGGGGAGAATCCTCCTTCATAAATAGTGTAGTTCACCTGCATTAAATTCCATTATTCGAATGTCCAGTCTTCTAGATTCTCTGAAATTTTTCTCAGCAGTAATTTTGATTTTAACTTGGATAGGGAAAGAATTAGTTTAACAAGATGTTTGCAGAACTTCTTTTGACGTTTTCGGTGTTTCCAGTCACCGCAGTTGTGGCGGATAAGTTGCTCTCTTTCATCGATCAGAATAGTATAATCTCTTATGTTGGCTGAGATTCTTTGTTTTTCTATTTTCATGTCTTTTAATTCATCGATTTTCATCACCCTTCCGCTAAGAATTCTTCCTTCGTCGGCAAACAGTCTCAATAGTGATTCAGTGGTTTCCTTCCTCTTTTTATTAGCCGCTTCTTTTGGTGCACCTTCGATGAAGTCGAACAGAGTTTTTGCCTTTGGTTGTGGTTTAGGAGGAGTTTTGCGGAATCGTTTGATTCGTTCCCTGGTTTCATTTTGCAAGGGAGTCGCAACACCCAACATGTCTAGGATATCCAAACAGTTCTCTGGTGCATAACCATGATAATGATTGTTAAAATAACCATATACTACGTTTACGCTTTCCTGTGCTTCCTGAATCTTAGGCACCCATTCTTTGAGTTCATCTTCGCTGTAATGATAATTATACCAAGGTTTCTTTCCTCTCCCGTGCCAGCGAAAATAGGCGAAGTTTGTAGTGATTTCAATGTCAGGAGGTAGGTGCGGTTCGTCAACTATCGTGTACGCGAGTTTATATTTATCGAGTAATTCAAAGGATTTACTGCTCAGCCATGTTTTATTTCTGAACTCGATGGCAAATTGAAACTGTTCTGGAAGGATTGTATAGAATGCTTCAACTTTGCTGGGGTTAAATTTCAATCTTGGCGGTAATTGAACAAGGAGACAACCTAATTTCCCTCCTTCGGCAAGTGGTTGCATGAGTTGTAGAAACTGGTTAAGGTCTTCTTCAACTCCTTTATCAACTAGCAGTTCCTTGTCGTGAGTTATTTGCCCTGGAAGTTTTGCACAAAATATAAAGTCTTTTGGGGAGTAACGCAACCACCCTATGACGATTTCTTTTTTGGGATAGGCATAAAACGTGGAATTAATCTCCGAAGTATTAAAGACGCTGGAATAAGCGGATAATTTGCTTTTACTCGCGTCAACATAAAACGGGCCCGTCCATTCATCGTAACTCCAGCCTGAACACCCGAAAAAAAGCTTTGTCATATTGCCTCCTCCACACAATCTTATTTATGAAAAAAGATAATAACTTTTATGGAAATCCGAATAGGGACAGGTGGATGGGCTTATTTTACCGTGCCGGGAATGAATAGCCTTAGCGCGTATTCAAAGGCATTCGATTATGTAGAGGTTAACTCGACTTTTTATGAAATTCCGTCTGCGGAATTGGTAAAATCGTGGAGAAAGCGTGTACCTGAAGGCTTTGAGTTTTCGGTGCGGTGTCACAGGAGTATAACCCATCAGTATTTGCTTAGACCCGTTCCTGAAGCTATAGCTAGCTTTAATAGAATGATTGAAATCTGCCGCTTGCTTCGATCTGCATATCTGCACATTTTGACACCTCCGCAACTGGAATTTACCGATCGAAGAATTGAAGTTATTCGAGACTTCTTTTCAACAATGGATACCGCTGGAGTAAGATTAGTCTGGGAACCTCGAAGTCTGGAAGCAAAGATTAATAGAGAAGTAATCAAAATTATGGAGGATTACAATATCGTCCATTGCGTAGATCTCTCTAGACAAACTCCCTTAAGAGAATCTGATGTGTTGTATTCAAGACTCTTCGGAAAGGGTCGTCATACTCTGTATCAATTCACTGATCAAGAGCTCAAAGAAGTTGATCAAAAGGCAAAGGAATTAAGAGCAAGAAAAATCATGCTTGCCTTTCATGGGATTAGAATGTATAAAGATGCGGCGCGATTAAAGGTTTTTCTAAAATCTGGTTCTTTTCCTAGAGTCACAAAGAAATTGGGTCTTGAATCTTTGCAAGAAGTATTGATGGAAGACGCAAAATTCCCTATCACAAAAAAGGCGCTTTTAGAAAAACAAGGTTGGAAAGTCATCGATCTAGCAGAGACAGAGAGAGTGCATGCGAGTTACTACTTAGAACTACTCCCTGAAAGGACGTACGAAAACGTAAGGGAGATAATCAGAGAATTACAAAAATGAAATAGGAATTGGAAACTCTGTTAGTTTTATCACTTCGATCGCAGTCTCCCTATCTATAAATTCGATTACTTCATTCTCTTCACATTTGGAAAAAATGAAGCGCCTCATCCTGCACGTCGACCTAGACTGCTTTTTTGCGGCAATCGAGGTACGAGACAACCCGTTACTCAAAGGACTGCCCTTAGTGGTTGGTGCAGATCCTAAAAGGGGAAAGGGAAGAGGCGTTGTTTCCACCTGTTCCTATGAGGCACGAGAATATGGAATTCACTCGGGTATGCCAATATCTAAGGCGTATAGATTATGTCCTGATGCAGTATTTGTGTTACCGAATTTCGACAAGTACCTTGAAGCTTCAGAACAGTTCTTCCGCATACTTCAGAAGTATTCGTCGGTGTGTCAAGAGGCAGGGGTTGATGAAGGTTACCTAGATCTTACAGATGTATGTGCGGATTATGATGAGGCCAGAAATATCGCCGAGCGGATGCAACAAGAAGTATATGATACACTAGGTGTAACTTGCTCAGTCGGATGTGCACCTACCAAACCGTTTGCAAAAATGGCTTCTGAGCACAATAAACCCAATGGTATTACTATTATCGAACCCGAGGAAGTTAAATCGTTCTTGAAGAACATGGATATCACTGATCTTCCGGGAATAGGTAGAAGAAGTAAAAAATACTACAATGAGAAGGGAATACACACGATTGGAGATCTTTTAAACACTCCCTTACCGAAAATGCTAGAATTATTCGGTAAATATGGGAAAACGATCTGGGAATTAGCACATGGTGTGAACAATAATCCTGTAGGCGATTTTTATGTACGAAAATCTATTGGCAAGTCAAGGACGTTTAACCAGGATACCGCCGATATAACGGATATTTTGAGAACGTTAGAAACGCTGTCGGCAAGAATTCACGAATATTTGAGTGAGCATAAGA
>JAECRW010000059.1 GCA_016294985.1 Candidatus Sifarchaeum marinoarchaea
CTTCTCAATCTGTTTGAGATGTTAATTAGATGTTATGATTGCTGAATAGCGTGTTCAGCTCATCTCATTGTTAAGGATGAGAAGGGTAATGTACTTGCTAAGAAGGATATGACCGTCTCAACAGGATGATCTGATCGACAAAAAAGTATTAAGTCGACAGGAACTGGGCCCATATGCGGGGCTTAAACATATCCTTTCTCACATTTATTCAATTTAACCTTCAATTTATTATTAGGCTGAGTTTTCAGTCATTTAATTTATTTATGTTTCTCACAAATTATTCATAAGACAAAAGAGCTGAACAATAATGGCACCTACGGTTTTAGAGACAAAAAAGGCAGATCCAAAAGCACTAGAAGAGATCCGACAGATGGTTGGAGATCATGAGCCAGGATACTGCTATCAATGTATTAAATGTACAAGTGGTTGCCCTATTTCACGTCAATTAGATGGCTTCAATCCTCATGTATTTGTAGCTATGACGCGGATGGGCTTTATAGATGAGCTTATTAATGACAAAACTATCTGGGCGTGCGTTACCTGTCTTACATGCAAAGAGCGCTGCCCACAAGATGTTTCTCCAGTTGAGGTAATTCGGGCCCTCACACAACTCGCCTTTGAAAAAGGGATTGATCCTCCTGTAGCCGGTTTGAAAGTACAGTTTGAAAACGTTCTTAAAAGCGGCTATTCAAGAGATTTCACATGGGTTGAAGGAGAACGTGAGGATATAGATGACCTCCCTAAGTTACCGAAACCACCGCTGGCTAAGATCAAAGCAATGCTGAAGAGGACTAATCTAGCGAAATGGATGAAGGAGGAATAAGTATGGATCTCGCATTATATCTAGGATGTGCAGTTCCGACTTACGGTTACGACTATGAACTATCAATTAGGAAGGTATTACCAAAATATGATATTAATTTAATTGATCTTCCAACAGCTGGTTGTTGTGGGCTTCCATTTGCTGATATTGATAGTACCGCCTGGTTAGTAATGTCTGCAAGAAATATGGCCCTTGCAGAAGAAAAGAATCTGGACATTCTTTCCCTATGTAATGGATGTTATCTTTCTTTGGAAGAAACTAAGCATTTCCTAACTGAAGATCCAGAGTTAAAGGATAAAATCAATCAAATACTAGCAGAAGAGGATTTAGAATTTAAAGGAACTAGCACCAACTACCTAGTTCTTACAGTGCTTCACGATATCATTGGCCTTGAAAGAATAAAGCAATCGGTCACAAAACCTTTGACAGGTCTTAGAATTGCGACTCATTATGGTTGCCATTCAATAAGACCGAGCAAGTTACCCGGACGTCCTGATGACGCTGAAACTCCTATGAAGATGGAGCGAATTCTTGAGGCATTAGGAGCGGACACGATGGATTACCCTGAACGATTAGCGTGTTGTGGAACAAAAGAGTATGCTTATGACCCAGAAATCACTTTAAAACTAGGATATTCAAAATTGAAAGCTATAAAGGAATATGGATTCGATGCGATGGCTACTATCTGTCCACTTTGCCAATATGTCTACGATTACAGCCAAGGATCAATGGAAGCAACGTTTAAGACGAAAATACAAGTTCCAGTACTTTACTTAGTCCAATTGATGGGACTTACAATGGAAATGGATCCAGAAGAGGATCTCGGCTTAGAATTTATGATTCATACGAGTCCAATAGAGCCCATCCTTGAGAAACTGCAGATATAAGCAGTTGTGGAGGAATAAAAGTGCCTATTACCATCACATATGATGAGAAACGTATTTTCTTATTGTTAGATGACTTATATTATTGGAAGGGAGAGCCAGGGCATATCTGGATGGCTACTCACATCATTCCAAAGATTAAAATAGGTATTGATGATTTTGGAGTAAGTGAAGCTGGTGAGATCAGATTTTTACGTCTCCCTGAAGTTGGCAGCGAAGTTAAACAAGGAAAAGTCTTTGGAACACTTGAAGCAGGTAAGTTTGTTGGCCCACTAAGATCTCCTATCAGTGGCAAAGTAGTTGCCGTGAATGAACCACTCAAAGAGAATCCTTCACTTTTGATTGAAGATTGTTATGACGAAGGTTGGCTCATTAAGGTTGAACCATCCAAATTCGAAGAAGAAATTAAGAATCCTAATTTGGTTTTTGGCGAAGGTGCTATCGAAGAGTGGATGAAAGGCGAGCTTGAAAAATATGAAGTTGCCGCGACTGCGGTCGTACGTGTTGTCAACCGGACAGAATACGGTGCCTGGAAAGTGATCGCGCGAGAAGAAAGAAAAAGAAACGAATAACTTATGTCTTTCAACTCTTTATCATATTCTTTTTTCCTATTTCCCTATTTTGAGAGTTATTTGTCTAAAATTAATCCGACAAAAATCCTTTATGCGGAGAGTTTTTCTAGTTCTGCGGAGAATTTTTCTAGTTCTGCGAAGGGTTTTACTAGTTTTGCGAAGAATTTGCCCAGAAGACTTTAAATTTAGAACATAGACAAAGGATATAATTAACATAAACTAGGGGCGAATTTTTGTGATAACATTTCAGATTGAAATGTATCGATTAGATGAAGAAGGGGAGCTGACACCAACCACCTTCAATAGAAAGGAACTGAAAAGTGAAGATGTCCTTCTAATTGCAGACGAGAATACGAAGACACTTTGGCTTTGGAAGGGTTCTGCAATAAATGTACGCAAAAAATTTTTAAGTGCGCATGCCGCGGTTCAATTAAATAGCCAAAAAGGACGTATTTTCAAGTCTAACGCTATTGAAGAGGGAACTGAGCCTGAAGAATTTTTAAATCTATTTAGGAATGAAAAAACACGAAAATCAACTTCAAAAAAACCTTCTACAACTATTATCAAAGAAACAAAGAAATCTAAGTCTGATATTATCCCTGTTATTGTGGAAAAAGTTGCCTCTCCAGTTCAAGAAACACCTCCACCTCAAACATCCCCTAAGAGTACAAATCTAATTCAAGAAAATAAAGAACTCCCCGATGAATTAATTCTCAGAATTGAGGAAATTACTGCACAATTAGTCGATCCGCCTGAAGGTTTTGATAGAGATTATGTCATCATTGGTACAGATGTTTATGGGGTAGTTGTGAGCAAAAGTAAGTTTCTTGGAACTACGACCATTGATAAAAGCTTCCAGAAACTCAAAGATATTAAAGATGGACATTTTATTGCAGAAGGTTACCTTTCAAGGGTTCTAGTGAAGGATAACAAAGTAGCCGCTATAGAATTCATTAAAAAACATGAAACTAAAAAAGATGAAGCCATCTCTGATGAAATCAAAGCTATAAAGAAAGAAGTCCTACCTGAAAAGGATATATTTAAAACCGAAGAGGACGAGGAAGCTCTGGTTGTATATGTAAATCCACTTTTTAAATGAGTTTAATTTTTTTTATGTAATTCATTAGGCAATCCCATAATTCGATCCTTTCTTTCTACGTTTGTTGATATTGTATATAGAATGACCAATGTACTCACAACAAATTGATTGAAAGCCATTATTTGGACTCAATTTATCTTTTTGTTTTTCACTTTCATTATCCTCTGTGTTAATTTAATACGCAAAGCATCTATACATAGACTTAATGTATCACCAAATAAATGAAAAAACTGAAAATGACGAAAATCCTAACCCTAATGACTTTAAAATTCTGCAACGCGAACCCTCAGTCTACAAATACTATGTAGAACTGAAAGACGCTACCTTTACCGAACAAGGCTACCTTGATCTTGCAAAGGTGCCTGGTTTATATGTAGAAGGTACAGGACAGTTTCTAAGGGATTTGAGGGAAAATCATTGCCTCACTCAGAAAGAGCTTGCTACAATTTTGAGAATTCGTGAATGGTCGTTGAGCAAATGGGAAGCAAATCGCAAGAGAGTACCTTTACAATCATTAGTTAAAATTACTGAATTATTTGAATTTCCTAGAGATAAAATATATTCGCTTATTGATCAAGGAAAATTCAAAATAAGAACCCCTTTACCCATAAAATTCGAAAAAATACGTGATATTATACAATTTCTCAAGCCACCACGTCGTCGTCATAAAAGCGTTACTGTGCTAAAATGTTCGCCAATGATAAAGAATTTGATTGAATCATTTGGATTTAAAATTAAACAATCTGAGCGTGGTTTTCGCATCAACTCCATAAAATTATATGACTATCTCACAACCTTCTTTCGCTATTCTAAGATTCCAAAAATTAATCCCCCACTTACAACTGATGTAAAATTTTGGTTTGATCAAGGCGTCGACCTGAAACGTGCGATTATTATTTCGTGTTTACAAAGCGATGGTAGCTCTGGAAACTCTCGATATCATCAGACAAGACTATTCTTTGTAGGCCACTGTAAAAGCCTCCACAATTATCTTGTTGATTCAATGCATTACGTGTATAAATTATTGCCTTCGTGCTATTTTACGCACAAAAACTATGTTCCGGTCACAATTTATCAGCAACAAAAAAATGAGATAAAAGAGGAAATAATGAAACTTGCTGGCAATACAAAGACATCACCAGCTAACGGACAATCTATAAAGGAATATTTGAAGGAACCACAACCACACTTGAACTACCTTATAAACTCAAGTAAAACTGAGAAGAAAATTGCTTTTCGAATTTGGGCGTCTACAGAAGGTGCAATAAGTATAGCAGGCAGCAAAAATGGTATTTCTATATCTTTTAGAATAGGTTGTGCGCATCCAAGATTGGTCAAAGAACTGCAGCAGGTTGCAAGGCTGTTGAAGATAAATTTGAAGACAGAAAAAGCCGAGGAGAATTGGTCAGGGATACAGGGACTAGCTGCTTATACCATGAAAAACCTTATGGAATTCATTAGAATTGGTGGATTCTTTAAAGGTGTAAAAATCAGTTCCAACAGCCCATATCACGAAAATATTCCCAAAGATATTCTCACACTTGGGATTCTTGAATACTTCCGGCAAAGACATATGAATAAATGGCCTCAGAAACTACCAATGTCAGTTCATCACGATAACATCAACAAAATTATAAGAAACAAAGAATTCAAATCCGCAAACTACTACCTTGATTATTTCTCTAGAGAGGACGACATGATCTTGCATAAGAAGAATACAAATCGTCTCTTACCTTCTCGCTTTTTGTTATAATTTTAATTAGCGATGGTTATACCTGATTACTTGACTTTTATGACATCTGATTTTTAAATGAGTTTTAGAATAAACAAGATTGAGACTCTTTTATACATTTAATTGTGATTATAAGAAATTCGAAATAATAATATTAATTCCATAAAACAAGATAGAATATGAACAGAGGATTAAAAATGACAAAAGATACTAAAATGACTCGAACAAAGATCGTGGCGACCATAGGACCCGCGTCTGATTCTGAGGAGACACTTAGTGAGATGATAGATGCGGGGATGGACGTTGCGCGATTAAATTTCTCACATGGTACTCATCAAGATCATATCAAACGTTTCGATCTGATAAGAAGCCTTTCTGATAGGATAGCGATTATGTTTGATATTTCAGGACCCAAAATTAGAACTGGTCTTATGGAAAAAGGAAAAGAGTCGGTATATCTCAATGTGGGAGACGAATTCACACTAACAACACGAGAAGTTTTAGGAAATGAGGAAATAACATTGGTTTCTTACGAAGATCTTCCAAATGATTTGGAATCTGGAGATCAGGTTTTTATTAATGATGGAATTATCGGACTTCGTGTTCTTTCTACCACAGAAACTGATATTCTTTGCCGAGTGGAGTCTGGCGGCGTTTTAAGTGGAAGAAAAGGGGTTAATGTCCCAGATGTTCATCTTGCAATTGATATACCAACGGAAAAAGACATAAAAGATATGGAACTTGCAGCTAAACTAGTTTCAGATTATTTGGCTGTTTCTTTTGTGAGGACATCAGATGAAATACTTAAAGTAAGGGAAACACTTCACGATAAAGGTGTTGATATTCCACTTATAGCTAAGATCGAGCATTCAATTGGATTAAAGAACTTCGACGCAATCTTAGAAGTTGCGGATGGAATTATGGTCGCGAGAGGTGATCTTGGCGTAGAAACCCCTCCTGAACGTGTTCCTTTGGTTCAAAAGGATATCATCCACAAATGCAATACCTATGGAAAGCCTGTGATTACTGCTACACAAATGTTAGATTCAATGACAACAAGCCCACGTCCTTCGAGAGCCGAAGCCAGTGACGTAGCAAACGCTGTCTTAGATGGAACTGATGCAGTAATGCTCTCAAGTGAAACTGCAGTAGGTAATTACCCCGTTGAATCTGTACGAACAATGGAACGAATCGCACACAATGCAGAAGCGTCAATGCCTTACAGAGATCCTGATTACTACGACCATGGGCACGAAGATGTAGCAGAAGTGATAGGACACGTCATTCATACGATTACAAAGGAAATGGAAGTTGCCGCGATCGTTACTGTAACAACTGGAGGTTTTACTGCGCGAATGATTTCTAAATACCGCCCAAAAAAAAGCATAATTGCAATTACTCCGAATGAACGCATTATGAGACAACTAAACCTTTTATGGGGTGTGTATCCCATTAAAAGAGAGATAAAAACCGATGATGCCTCTCAATTAATCTATAGTTCATTAAAGGCGGCATACGACGAGGGTTTACTCTCAATGGATGATACTGCAGTCATAGCTTGTGGTTCAGTCTTAATTCCTGGAAAAACAAATTTAGTGGGCATATATGAGATTGGTGCAGTGCTAAAATAATAGAAATCTCCAATATTGTTTTCAAATTTAACTTCTAGTTCGCACGTAATGAATACGCTTCTAATAACCAATTAACAATTCACCATCTACATTATCAATGTGTTCTAACATTATAAGAACCAACTGTATACATTGATCTACTTCTGTGCACGGAATTCAATAAGAAGCTAAGACATAAACCTAGTTTTCTAATTCGCAATAGAATAACTAAGTGACTTTGATTTTTAAGTCATTTCGCCAATATCAGTTTTTTCTGTCTATCTAGAACTAAGAAACCTAATTTTCTTTTATAATCTTTGACGATTACTTTAAGTTTCATCTTGCTTAAGATCGACTTCTTCCATTTCGAGTAAAAACTCTTGAAATCTTCGTTTTGTTTCCTTATTTGCATGTATTATTACAATGCCTTCATCTGGTTGTCCATAAAGGATAATCGATCCATCTGGGGCAAGAAGTGATGCAGGAATTGCTAACAAATCTTCCTCGCCATCAACGTAAATTGTTATCGGTTTTGTCATTTTGAGATAAATATTAGCTAATAAAGACCAAACTTCTTTTTTTATAATTCCAGGTGGATTAGTTAACATATAGTCAAATTTATCTGGTTGTGTTGGAGTTATAGGTGTCCTCTTGGTTTTTAAATCAATAATGGCAATATCAGGTATCATCCCTGCCTCAATTAAAGTTGAGGATACGACATCTCCTACAGTAACTATTTTGTTCTCAGATGACCTTGCTTGATTAACAAGCTCAGTTATCCTTTCGATTATATTAGAATTTTTTGCGCGAATTAATCTTCCTAAAGGACGTTGGAGAGCCTTACGTAAATTTAGCGGTATTTTTAAATCTTTGGTAATGTAAGAAGGATCCACCTCTACTTGCCACCTTGATAATTACGGGAATTTTGTTTTCACTAGCTCATATGGTAGTAAAGCTTTCAATAGTTTGTTTATCGGTATGCTTGATTAATTCGATTAGCAAATTAATCATCCGTTCGATATCTTCGATTGATGTCATACCCACATGGCTATGAATATGTCTGGTCGGAATCCCTAAAACGATCGAAGGGACTCCAACACGGCTTATGTGAATTGCTCCAGCGTCCGTTCCTCCTCGGGGCATTGCAGACAGTTGATATTTTATATTTGCTTCTTCTGCGACTTTGATCACAAATTCCTTGAGAGGTTGATTAGGAATCATAGAACCATCGTGAGTGAGAATCGCAATCCCCTGTCCCATCTTTGAAGGTGCTCGATATGCTTCTACTCCAGGTACATCGCTACTAATGTCTATTTCAAGGACAAAGGCAACGTCTGGATCGACTAAATAAGCAGTGGTTCGAGCGCCTCGAAGTCCTACTTCTTCTTGTGTTGTCGCAGCTCCGCAAACAGTATTTGGATGGTCAATACCTTGCTCTTTTATCCTCTTTAAAGCAACTATAGCTGCGCACGTTCCTAGCCTATCATCAAAAGCTTTTCCCACCGCGAGCTTGCCATCACGTATTACGGAAAAGGGGCTGAAAGGCACAACGGGGTCTCCTATTCTAATGCCTTCCTCTTCTGCTTCTTCTTTACTTGAACAACCAACATCTATAAACATCTTGTCTTTAGTTACTAATTTCTTTCGCTCTTCAGTTGTCAATACATGCGGAGGAACGCTTGTTATAACTCCCAGTCGATCTCCTTTGCGAGCTCTAACGATCACCCTTTGTGCCAATAAAACCTGGTCGAACCATCCGCCAAGTGTGTTGAAAGTCAAAAAACCGCTCTTGTCTATACCTGATATTACGAATCCGATTTCATCAATATGCCCACCAATCAGAATAACAGGTTTTTCCGCATTTCCTTTGATTTTAAACAACACTGACCCTAATTTATCCGTTAGAATTTCGTCCGCGAACTCTTGCACATACTTCTTCACGATACTTGCTGTTTCCAGCTCAAAACCTGGCGGTCCAAATGACTCTGATAATTCTTTAAGGATTTTCAATTCATCTTGATCCATCAACTTCACCTTTTCTTTCTAAGTTTGGGAAATTTAACACACTGCCTCCAATCTTTTCCTTAAAGAATGAAAATTTATAAGTTCATGTTTTATGTATCGATAGAGAT
>JAECRW010000229.1 GCA_016294985.1 Candidatus Sifarchaeum marinoarchaea
TTTCGCTCTTTTAACCGTTACAAAATCCTGTTCCAACCGTCCCACCGTTCTCAAATGTCTATCTACATATGGGTATATAAACGGTAAGTTTTTTTGACGAAGCAAAATCATTAGACACAATTAAACAAAATAGTCTAAACATCAAAGTAATGGACATCCACGAGGTATTAGCACAAGCACTTGAATGAATTCCGCTTTGTATTCCCTCTTTTCTTTTTTAAAAACTTAAAATAAATATTGATCTTTCATTAAAATATTTAATTTAATTTTTTAGCAGATCTATCAGATAAAATATGTCACATCAGCTTAATCATGTTCGATAATAACCTTCAGTTATTGCGGATGTTTTCACTAGATATAAGGAGAAGTCTGCTAGAAGATTTAAAAAGATTCAATGATATCCTTTTGTTAAATAAAAATATATGCTAGCTTCTATGGTAATTTTCAAAGAGGGTCATTCGTTGAACATTCGCAACGTTAAAGTAATCTTTGCAGGGGATGGAGCTGTCGGTAAAACATCACTAGTAAATAGAATCACTACGGACCAATATGGTGATGGCGACATATATAAGATGACAATAGGTGTTAACATAGCTATTCGTCATAGTAAACGAAATGGTACAAAGGTAAATTTCGCCATCTGGGATCTCGGGGGTCAGCAGCGCTTTGATATTGTCCGTAAACAGTTCTATACCGGGGCAAAAATTGTTGTTTTTGTGTATGATATCACAGCTAGAGCAAGTTTTAAAAACTTAATAACTAATTGGCTTGACGAAGTCGATAAATCTTGTAAGACGACCTATAAGGGCTTTGTAATTGGTAATAAAACAGACTTAAATGATTTTCGCGTGGTTGATTTTGAAGAAGCAAAAATATTTGCTGAGACGAGAGGATTTGAATATTTGGAAACATCGGCAAAGAATTATACCGGAATTGAACATCTCATCGAATTAATTACAGATTCTGTCTTTATCGATTCCCCTCACAAGTTAGTGAAGCAAATCGAAGTTGTATCTTAGATAAACTTCGATAGTAAATCAGATTTCACTAAGTATTTCTCTTGATTCTATTTAAATTCTGATAAAACTCGCTAATTTAGTTAAAACTTCGGCTTTCATCTAAGAACTTTGAATTTTTGGCAAAGCGTTTTCTTGTTTCTTATTGTGGTATTGTGGATGATTTTTCTATAAAACTTAAATGATTGACTTTGGTATAAGTTCTTTTAAAGTATGAACGCTTTCCATGTCATTGGATGCTCAGGAGGCTGGTTATTGGTAATTATTCAAGTAAAAGTTGCTGTGGTCGGTGATGGTACAGTTGGCAAGACCAGCTTAATGAATAGTTTTACTGGTAAAACCAGCTTCATGGAGCAGTATTTAATGACAATTGGAGTCAATATTTTAGTCCACAAAATAGAAAAAGCTAATGGCACAAAGATAAATTTCGCCATCTGGGATCTCGGGGGACAACCGAGATTTAATATTGTCCGCTCACAATTTTATAAAGGCGCTCAACTAATAGTGTACGTTTATGACATATCAAACAAAGAGAGTTTCGATAATCTAACTGAATGGCTTAATGAAGTCCACAAATCCTGTGCCCCAGCTAGTTATACAGGTTTTCTAATTGGAAATAAATTAGATCTAGTCGAATTTCGTGCCATTGATTATGAAACTGCAAAGGCATTTGCTGAATCAATAGGGTTTGAATATCTTGAAACGTCTGCGAAAGAAGATACTGGGACATCGGAATTGATTGAAATGCTCGTAAACAATGTTATTAAGAACTCATCCCAAAAACTGTTGCAACAAAACCAAGCAATATCGAAATATGTTTTCAAACCCTCTCTTGTTCTCTAAAGAAAAAAATCGCATGTCCTCCGCAAGGAAGCCCCCCAGCTTTAGCGGGTGGGAGGAATTGCGGCATACATTATTCTTTGATGATATAATGGGATACATTCTTTCAGCTCTGCGCGTTGCGTAAAGCGTTTGTTTTTTAAGCCAACGGTGTGGAGTGAGATTTTGCCATTCATATAGCCTCCTACTCGTGCCAATCGGTTTCTATATCGCACTATATCGCCTTTTTTAAGCCCATTCAAGCTGTTACTACCGCCTTCTCTTCTACGTATTCCGCCGGTTTCATATTGAAATTTGTGCAGTTGTCTCCTACGATATTGATAGCGCTTCCACACGTAGAACGATGGCATTTCGAT
>JAECRW010000230.1 GCA_016294985.1 Candidatus Sifarchaeum marinoarchaea
TTTATTCGTTGGAATGGCAGATTATCAAAATACTGCATCGAATATAAATGGAGAGTACATTGAACCTCGGGACTTGCCTGAATTTGCATCAGCATTATTGGAATATTATGATATAATTGTGATTAAAGACGACGCCTTAACCGATTTGCACAAAAGTCAAACTCAGGCTTTAAGGGATTATGAACAGGGTGGCGGAGTTGTCTATATTATTGGGAATACATATACAGATTTTGGTAATAGCATTGATATAGCGCAACTGGATGCTATCTTTAAGAGTGCTGGAGGAATAGGTCTTCCTCAATTCTTTCTTTTCGATATTTACTATGGAATAATCCCTGTAATTATAGGCAGCATTCTTCTTGGATATGGAACGACTTACTTCATGGTCAGCGTAAGTCATAGAAAATACCGATGGTTACTATACAGTTTACTTTTTGCATTTGTATTCTACAGGCTTATGGCAAATTTGTATTATTTACAAATAGGACCACTCACAAGAACAGAAGATCCAACAATGCATATTTTGCTAACAGAATTATTGATAAAGAAGCAAAATGTAGCAGATTTTTCGCCAATCGTGATTGAAACTCCATTGGCATATCCCATTGGGTTTCATGCTTTATGTGCAGTACTAAGCGTCATGTTGGGGAGCAGTATCCTTACTATTGTTATAAATAGTGGAGCAGTGCTATCTGCGATGCTTCCACTAATGATGTACATATTAGGAAGAGAACTAGACGAATATACAGGTCTTATGACGGCATATATATCCGCTGTTCTTCCATGGATGTTTACAATCTTTGCTTTTGGTTTGTATTCAAATATATTGGGCTATATTTTTTATGCAATCATGTTTTACTCTCTTTTTAGAGGAATCGAACAGAAATCGATTCGCTATATTGCGTTGTCAGGTGTTTTCTTTGGTATTTTAGTTTTAGTTCACCTTATCTTATCGATGTCAGTTATTATCATCTTAAGCATTTACATTCTCGTGTTGATACTTCAAAAGAGGACAATAAGAAGCAGAGAATTTTATGCTATTGGGCTTATGGCTCTTATAGCAATCCCAGTATCCTTTTTTTGGATTAGTAGAGGCCTTATTGTGTTTATTAATAATATTTTAAAGGGATTTTGGCTAATACCGGGAGTCACCAACGGAGGAACTTTCTTTTTACGGTTTGACCTTAGATTTTTCTTACAAAATCTTGAAAACTATTTTAAAATAATTGGAGTGCTTACAATATGTGTGCTGAATGGTATTTTGATTAGTTTCAAAAGAAGAACATCAAAAGATCTTTTTTTGTTGAGCTGGATCTTACCTATTTTCGTGCTGACAAGCTGCTTTGGGTTTCCGTATTTTCATTTTTATAGAAGTTTCGTTTTAGCGATATGTGTAGTCGGAGGTTATGGCTTTAGAAACCTCCCAAATACGCTCAAGTTTATACAAAGAAAAATGGGAGACCTGAAACTGCCAAAAATAGATGAAAGAATTTTTGTAAGATTGACTATTATCTTAGTGCTTATTGTGAGCCTTTATCATTCAACGGTACAATTTCATATTGAAGGTAAAGAGATGTACTTGGATGAAGCACATATAATAAGCCATCCTACAGATGCAACAATCCGAGCAGCGATTTGGCTTTCTAATTATGATACAAGATGGTGTCGTATTATAGTAATAGGAAGCTACGACAATCCTTGGATAGCTATATACGCCCATAAACTGCCTATGCTTCCACTCATCAGCGATATTGAATCCCAAAGAGGAATAATTCAACATAACCGTGATAGAAACGCTATTCTAAGCAATCTACACACGCTTGACACACTGACTCTTTTAGAGAAATACGATATAGGGTATTTTGTAATCTCGGATCATTATGATAACACTTATGATCGTTATAATAATTCACCCTTCCTTAAATTAATCTACGAAAAAGATGGTGTATATATTTATGCTGTAACCGATTAATGATGTCAACATAGATCAGAAAAGTCTAGTTTTCAATATAGATACAGTTTCATATTATTCACAAAAAAATCGGTTAAATAACTTGAGAATGAACTATGTCTGAAGGACGAAATTATATGCAAAGTAAACATCGAACTAAAGAAATGCGTAAATTTTACGAACTCATCGCAAGGGCTGATGTTAAAGAAAAAAAGAGAGTAAGATCTAAGTCAATTGAGTGGTTATGGAGTAAATTGC
>JAECRW010000231.1 GCA_016294985.1 Candidatus Sifarchaeum marinoarchaea
ATATAGAACATTAACTCGGCTTATATTCCCATTATTTTGAATAAAAGGTATTGGATCTTCTCCGTAGGTCCAAACACCGTCAGTCATCAGAAAAATTTCTTTTTTGAATGAAGTTATCTTTGAAAATTCAGTGCTTGCCTCTTTGAACGCTGAATAGTAATTGGTCATTGAACTCGCTTCTAGAGTTAGAATATACTCTATAACCTTGTCGACTGGGGCATCATGATCTATTTGTTTGAGAAGGAATGGCTGTGAATGAAAGGCAATCACACCGTAGAAGTCATTCCTTGAGGAATATTTAAGCGAAATAACTGCCGCTGCAAGTGCTGCAAGCCCTAACTTCTCTTTAATCATGCTCTCCGAAGCATCAACCATCAGTAAACATGCTCGTTTTACTCTCTCGCGTTTAGTAACAATTATATCATCTGGCTCAACATTGCGCGGTCCCTTCTCCACAATATTTTCTACAGTCCGATCAATATCGATAACCCCATCTCCATCAAACCTAAACCGCTTTCGATCACCATCACGTAATCCAAAAAAAGTTAAGTTTTGTGCCCGATCCATGATAACTTGAGTTGCTAATTCTCTCGCTAAGGCTTTACGACGCTTTTCTAAAGCTTGTCTTATGAGGACATAGAGTTCTGGCGCTAACGGCCCTTGAAATACGTCCTGAAACATATCTTCATCAGGTATTTTGGACAACGCTTGTCCTAATTTTGTTGCGCCCAAATCACCTTCTTCAGCTACTTGTTTAAGTTTGAATAGTCGTTTCTCACGAATTGCATCAACTAGGTCCCAATCAGGTTCAGGACCTCTGAAAAAGGACAGTTTATCATCTCCAGCTTCGCCTTTTGCCTTTCTACGTATAAGATCATCAAGGGAACCTCCCATCATGGCAGTTCTGAATAATTCTTCTATGATTTCTTCTTCTGTCATTTCACATGTTGGTTTTCTCTTGATTTTAGCAGAAAAAGTGAGATAAGCGATTTGGAGAAGATGATCTTTTAATTGCAGAGAGGAATCAAAGCGTGTCTCATCGGAAGCGAGACGCACAAAATCAATGGCACCTCTTACACTCGCACCCACTTTGAGGTCAGGATGTTCTCGTGTCGCACGACCAATTTTCACACCAAGATCCACCAACCAAGGTGCATCGATCTGAGTGACACGGTTTACTATTTCTTTTTCCTCTTCTTCAGATTGATAATCTAATTTGATCTTGACGAAACGATCAAGAATTGCACGACTTAACTTAACAGGACCTAAGCTGTCGAAAATACTTAATGAGGCTACAACACGGAAGTCATCGTGAGCTTTAATCATCCCATATCGGGGAATGTGAACTTCTCTTTCAGAGAGCACCGTCACTAACGCATTAAGTGCATCGGGCGGTATTCTGTTTATGTCTTCGATGTACAGTATACCACCGCTTTCCATTGCTCTAGTGAGAACCCCTTCATTGAAATTTTCGGGAACATATCCAGTTTGTAGTACAGCTGCTGGATCAAAGTATCCCACCAACTTCGATGCGGTTAAATCGGCATTACCTTCGCAGTAAAATAGACATAATCCGAGCGTACAACACAGTTCGTGAAGTATAGTGGATTTTGAGGTGCCTGGCGGTCCTTCGAGGAGGACGGACTTTCCAGCGCAGATTGCACTAAAAATTAACTTGAGTTCGCGTTTTCTTCCAACAATTCCGCTGCTGTCATCAGTTAGTTTCTCGTATAACTCTCTTGGGTCACACAAAGCTAGCTTTGAATCGCAAAAATTCCCTTCCTGATCAACTGGGGTCTCATCGATAGATTTCATCCGCGAAGCCTTCTTATTTGGTAATTAAATAAAGTGGATATTACAAGAAGAAATCTGACTATATTATTATTTCTTTCGCGTAAAAAAACGTAAAAAATTATAAAAGATTTTTGTAATAGCCACAGTAACTGATAGCTAAGCAAGAAAGCACCAACGCTTGAGAGTGGTGATGAATGGCGTGGTGTATATATACCTTGGTGTGTATAGGGTTTTTAGTACCTATGGTGCGTAGGGAATTCACGCCTGTGGACATAAGACCTCCGTAACCCCGTCATGGGGGATCGAGTCTGTGGTTGAAGCAGGAAGCCTCATTGCTTCAGCATGAGGTAGCTCATATACTAGATGCCTGCATCTATGCTTCTAGTATCGATAATTCAATGTGC
>JAECRW010000060.1 GCA_016294985.1 Candidatus Sifarchaeum marinoarchaea
TTTTATCTTTCTATTCAGATATGCTAAATATCAAATAATCAATCTAATAAGTAAAATGCAAAAAGTGGCTTAATAGCTTGTATTATGGTAATATACGGTAGATATAACTATGAAACTAATGTTATTCATATCAAAAAAGAGAGTTAAGGTTAAAAAATTAGCCTTATTTCTGGTTATAGTATTAACCTCTTTGCAGGCATTAATTCTCATATTTCCTGAAGTTAATAGAAAATTTTTAGAGCAATACATTAATTTCTCGTTTTATGATCCGCTTCTGGGATATTTTATTATTGCAGGGATAGTTATCCTCTTTGGTATTGTAATAGTAGGTAATGTATTCTTTGTGAAAAAGACATTTTTGAAGAAAAAGAAATTATTGAACCGAAAGCGTAAGGTATCAGTAGTAGTTTTATTTTCGTTTACCATTTTTTTGCTAATTTCAGGTTTTGGATTTTTTGAACACAATACTGTAATTAATATTGAAGAAAGAGTAGGAATTATCAAAATGGATTCATTTTTCTGGTGGAATACTAATAATATTGATAAAGGAATCAAACTTGCAAAAGAAATGGGAATAAACACAGTTATTATTAGCGGAGGAGGCACAGCAACCTATTATCGGTCTAATATAGTGCCTTATAGAATGAACGATCAAGCACATCATGTATTTGAGTATATTGTCTATAAGGCAAAAGAGGCAGGATTGAATGTTTATGTAGGAATGAGATTATCATGGGATATGACAGATGATCCTAATAATCCTAATGATACTACTGCATATACTAATTACTGGGCTTTAGACAGAGACGGTACTCCTTGGGGAACAAAAGAGGGAAGAAGAAACTGGTTAAGTCCTTCTTATAATCAGGTTAAAGAATTATACATCTCATTAGCACAAGAAATCTTAGAACGATATAATGTAGATGGTCTTGTTTTAGATTTTATTAGATATATAGATCATCCTTCTTATGACCAGCAATCAAGATTAGAGTTTAAAACAATTTATGGTATAGATCCTATAGAATTAAATCCTCATTCTGGCAGTATCCAGTGGTTTTGGTTTGAAAAGTACATGGTTAATAAAATTAATGAGATTGTTATGGAGATTTCTTCAGTTTGTAAGAAGAACAATGCCTTATTAGGTACTTACTGTTTCACAGCAATAAAAAGAGATTCACTAATTAGTGGAAATGATGGATGGTTTATCGGGCAAGATTGGATTTACTGGGCAGAAATGGGTTATGTAGATATGGTTTATTCATTGTCAACGTATGTTGATGATATAAATAAATTTAAACAAAATCTACAGTTTTCAAAAGCAGCTGCTGGTAACACTCCAATCATTTTTGGTATTATAAGAAGCCCTGATGATTTAAATGATAAGATTCATGCTATTAGATTAGTAGGTGGAAACGGTTTCTTCTTTTGGGATTTTGAGGATAACATATTTGCTGATTCTTCCTTTAAGGAACGATTTCAAAAATCACAAATCAATCCTATAATAGAGTTATCACTGAGAGATTTTATGATTAGAGAGCTGAAAAAGTTTGCATGGTTAATAGCAATAATAATGGGAGAGATTTCTATTCTTGTTATGATTAACTCAGAGAGGGAAGAATTTGATTTCATAGATATTGATGAATATACGGGTAACTAATCCAGAAAGTACCGACGCTTTAGTGTGGTAATATCTTGCGACACCTTCTGGTCTCCACCGAACAGTTCGTACTAAAGCGTCTATGAAATTAGATTTTAAGACCGATTTATTAATTTAGTCACCAAATACTTCTCAAATCGCTGGCTACATCTTCAGGTGCTGTTTCGATGATAGGTTCAGCATAGAAGTTTTCCATAAATGCAGTATCACCGGTATAAAAAGGTCTTAATACAGGTCTAGATATCATTTTTACATGAACTCTAAAGAAATTGCTCAAATCAATATCAATAGGACCAGAATAAATTGTAAGATTTAGGCTTCGAACGTGTCGTTTCTCCCATAACCCTGTAAAGATCTTTGAAAGCCCTTCTGAAAAAGCTCTAATTAAGGCTTCATCAAATACACGAAAATGGGATATTGGGCGCGTCACGATACCGATTACCTCATTCTTTCCCATCGGCGCATAATTAGTCAACCATGAAATATCTCCGCTTTTACCAATGAATCGTTCTTTCAGCCACGTCTCAGTTTCCACTAAATCAGTCCAATAGTTAGTACCATGCACTTCGTGATATTCTTGGCTTTTCTGAAGGAGTTCAAGTAATTTTCCAGAACCTTTAATGTCGCTTGTAATCTGTGTATGTGGGTGCACGATCGAAGCACCAGCCGGTGGCATGTAATTCATGTTTATTGAACAGAATTTTATTTCACTGTTCAATTCGAATACCCTGCTGAAATAATCAATACTCACGGTAAAACAATCTTCTAGCAGTTCCTTCGTTATTTCGTTTAGCCCAAGAAAATGGTCTTCCGATAAAACTCCTACTGCGTGGTGTTCTGCAAACGGGAATAGATTTGGTAGAAGAACGAATTTTCCTTTTTTTAAACGTCCTTCAGGTGTCACTTCTGGCGGGAATTTAGGCGTCGTCGTTTCTAGATTCTCAGGACAGAAGAAGCATTTTTCACGCGTCCTCTTAAGTACTTCTTTTATGGTTTCATCATAGTCTGATGGTGCATGTGCTTGCTTAACACGCAGACTCCTACCTAGATTTATACGACACCAGTAACCCAATAAAGGATTCTTTCGAAATTCTATTTCTTGCTCATCAAGTTCGAAATCCTTTAAAGGGCTCAATAACCTAGCTGTTCTTATGAATCTATCAAACTTAAGTGCAGGGGGATCTTCACTTTTCCATTCTTCCATTGTATTCACACTCAAAAGCAATTGTTGTACTCGCTTATATAGCTTTTAAGGTTGGTTTAGATTATTATTTATGAGTTTTTAGTTGAAACGAAAAAATCAAGAAGGAATAACAATTCGCTTTTAATGTAATCTATCACAATTACTGGCTTATTTGCACCTCTCTTACATGCCTCATGACCTCTTGAGCCTCTTTTTTCGAAAGGGCTTCTATTTTCTTCTCACTGCCGGGCACGGTAATTGTAATGTTGGAAAACATCATGCCTTCATCTATCGAAATATTTGTGATCGCCTTATAAGGAAAATCTTCAAGCGTTTGTCCTACCATCTTAGGAATACGAAAAATCAGACGTTTGTTAGTTACTATGAGTTGAGGTGGGTATACCGCATCCTTTAATGGAGAGGTATCAGCAACATAAAGAACGTTTTCGTCAGTTGCTAAATAATTTTTTAGTTTTTTAGCGAGCCGTTCCACTTTTCCCATAAGCAAGCCTCCGTTCTCTGCAATTATAGAATCGGTAATTAATTAAAACACAACTGCCTCTCATATAAACCTTTTTTATTCGCTTCCTTTTTTCAAAAGTTTCGAGATTTTTGATAAGAATCGAGAGGCTTTTACTGTTTTTGCATCTACTTCATAGATTTTACCATGTTCTAACACAAAATGACGAGTAAATGGGGGGTCATCAAACAGCCTATTGACTTCAGAAACAGTTTGATGTAATTGAACACAATGAGGCGAACCATCTACAGTGAGAACTATGATTTCTTCTAATTCCGCGCTCTTTACCATTGTTGCAAGTTTGAAAGCGATCATATTCATATGATCTCGCTCAAGACAAACTGATAAAGCAGCCCTGCCCTCACTATATTCTCCTAAAATATTAGGATGTTTCTCAGCAATACAGGTACCATATAAAAGTAATTTCTTTGTTTTCATGATTTCCCAATCGCCCACATTCGTCGTCAAGAAGTCTCTGACATGATTCATAGTATCCCCTTGATTAAGTTCAATGAGTCGATAAAGTTAAAAATAATATGTTGACGTATGTAAAGTTGATACATAGGGATGTGTATTAAATGTCACTATCGATTCGATTCGCCGGTTCAGGCGGACAAGGAACAATTACGGCAGGGGTTATCTTAGCACGTGCCGCAACACTATATGAAAATCAATATGCTACTTTGTTTCAAAATTATGGGGCAGCAGCACGAGGCGGATTAGCAAGCTCTGAAGTGAAAATTAGCCCTCACGAAATAATCTTCCCGAACGTTATACGACCAGAAATTCTCGTGGCAATGTCCCAGGAAGCAGTAGATAAGTATATTGATGATATAGCGATTAATGGACTTCTTATTTATGATGAAGGGTTAGTGAAAGAAGCCACACCAAAATCCGAATCTATCAAGAAACTAGGAATCAAAGCCACCCAGACAGCTATAGATCTCGGAAATAAGGTAGTCGCGAATATAATCATGCTCGGTTTCTTAGTCGGCGTCACAGAAGTAGTTTCGAAGGATACAATAGAGAAAGCTGTGCTTGAAGTAGTACCAACAAAATATAAGACTATAAACGTGAGAGCGCTTGAAGTCGGCTTTGCTATGGCCGATAAAGTGGCAGAGCAAATCAAGAAGTAGTAAACTTCTTTTTAGCAACACATCTTCTATAGCTTGTTATCGAAGATTTGTTCATTTTACCGAATTGCACTTTTTTTAAGAAAAAGTAACCACGAAGGTTTTTTACGGTCTTTAAAGAAGTGAAATACAAGTGCACTAAAGAATTTATACTAAAAATAATGCCTATAGTTAATTTTTCTAGTAAAATATAAATAGTGAATTATCGAACTATTTCTAGGGGATCTTATGGTTATAATCAAAGTCACAAGAAATTCACAAATAACTATCCCAAAGGACATAAGAGAAAAATTAGACATAAAAGAGGGAGATATAGTAGAAATTAGGACCGAGCTTGGAAAAATTGTTATAGAAAAAATAGAAAATGACATATGGGACGATTGCAGCGATTTTCTACCTGAGAATTTTGAAAAGATATTGAAAGAAATAAGATCAGACGCTACAAAACGATTTAAACGGATGGGCATTCTGCCATGAAGATCTTTTTTAACACAAGTATACTTGTGGACATAGATAGAAGAAATGAAGTTGTTATAACTCTTTGTAGAGAGCTTAGAAAAGAACATGAAATGACTATAAGCACAGTAACAGTTTCAGAGATTTTAACTGGTTCATTTCTTAGAAAAGATTTTGAGAAGGCAGCATTAAAAGCTAAAAAAGTTTTGGGACAATTTTCTTGGATTGAACTAGATGGAAAAGTCGCAGAGAAAGTTGGGCAATTAAACGCTTATTTGATTTCTCAAGGATTACCGATCGAATGCCAAGATGTTATAATTGCTGCATCTTGTATTTTAACAAATTCAGATTATCTTTTGACGAGAAATAAAGCACATTTTGAAATAATTCCTGCTTTAGAGAATAAACTTTTTACGCCTGAAGAGTTTATCGAAAATGTAATTAAAAAGAATTTGTAACTCTGCATTTTTTGTAAAAATAAGATTTTGAAAACCAAGAGGCACTAAACTAATTTTGTGCTTCATTGAGGTCCTTCGTTTCTCTTATCAATGATCAATTTTGTTTTTCCCAAACTCTGCTCATATGTTCCAATTTCCATCGTCTTGACGGGGAACGAACGGTTGATCATGTGTCGTGATATGTCACGGACAACGCTTTTGACTACGCTCTTTTGTTCTGCATTTTCAGGATCAGCCAACTCTACGCAATAACGTACATCTGTAGTTCCTTCCAATGATGAAAGCTCAACTCTGAATTCTCCAACGTCAGCACCAAAAAGTTCGTGAAGTTTTCTTGTTGTATTAACTGCCACATTTTCGAGATCAGAGCGGATTAGGAACGTTCCACCAACCTTAAATTCGTCCTTGACCTTTCTTCCCAGAATCTGTATACGCGGATAACCAGATGCAAAGCATACACAATCATTTTCCGCGACAAGTTTGACTTTATCTCCAGTGCGATATCTAATTGTAGAGTAACCTCCAGCATAGATATGAGACAATACTAGTTCACCAATTTCACCTTCACTAACGTCTTCGCCATTTTCATCTAGTATTTCCATATAAAATACATCGGTCCAAATATGGCTACCATCTTGTGCAATGCACTCATGCCCGACAAAAGGACCCCCTTTCTCGCACAACCCGAATACATCATATGCCTTATAATCAGGTCCCAATCCTTCTTCAATTAGTTTTCTTGTCTCGTTCGTCCATACTTCAGCTCCATGAGAGCCGATACGCCAAGAGACATCTACTCCATTATCTCCAATATAGTAACAAACCCGTTTGGCATAAGTTGGTGTACAGCACCATACTTTTGGCTGAAATCTCTGCATTGCTGCGATACTTTTGTCGATAGGGGCGGCTCCCTGAGGTAGTATTTTCATGCCGAGCCGTCGAGCTGCTTCGTCAAAGATTAAGCCCCCTGTAAAGAAACCATAGCCATAGTTAACCTGAAGTGTCATCCCTTCTTCACAGCCACAAAGTTTAAGCGAACGTGCTCCAAGTGTGCCCATTACCTGAAGGTCAACATCGATAAAACAAGAAGCAGTGGGCATGCCTGTTGTCCCTGATGAAGTATGCTTCCTAAGTGTAAGTTCAGGATGCCAGCAAATTTCGCTATTAGGAAGTGCGTTCAGTTCATCTTTAGTAGTGAACGGCAGTTTTTTGATATCATCAAGACTCTTGATATCTGTAGGATCCACATCGGCTTTCCTAAACTTTGTTTTGTAAAATAAGGTATGGTCATTTAACCACTTTGTTGTATACCTAAACTTCTTTAATTGAATCGAGCGTAAAGCATTGATATGAGGAGGATAGATGCCTAAATCCATTTTAAATCGACTCCTTTTTCAGAAAGATAGATACTATTGTTACAAGCAGGACAGTGTGCTTCAAAAGGCAGATGAATCAGCCTTATAAGGTTGATGGTTAACTAATGCTAATGTTAACTCGTAGCTGAAATATTGAAAATTAGCAACTTGAGGTGGATTAA
This sequence comes from Candidatus Sifarchaeum marinoarchaea, assembly GCA_016294985.1. GTDB lineage: Archaea > Asgardarchaeota > Sifarchaeia > Borrarchaeales > Borrarchaeaceae > Borrarchaeum > Borrarchaeum marinoarchaea. The sequence continues at coordinate 6,945 of JAECRW010000060.1, forward strand.
ATGGCAAAAACCACTGAGCCTGAACATTTAGTCTTTGAGGTTAATTCTGCTTGGGATGGAGAAACTGGTGGGAAAATAACGGCAAAACATGGATATGAACTTTCGTTTGACATGCCTACCGAATGGGGTGGACAAAGCAGATCACTTTGTCCTGATGAGATTTTCTTATCGTCTGTTGCCGGATGCATTACGACGACATTCGTTTACTTCTGCAAAAAGATGAAGTTTACGCCTCTTGAGTTTTCCTTGAAGGTCACTGGAGACGTTGACTTCCAACCAAAGATAGGAGCATATCGACTTACAAATATCAATATAAGTGGAAATCTCGTAACAGAAGAAGGTAAAGAACGTATTGGTGAGAAATGCTTCGAATTTGCAACTGAATTTTGTCATGTCACCAAATCGATTGATACCTGCATCCCAATAAATGTAAATCTTGAGACGCAAACCAAAGCTATTTAAAATACATCTTTAAACATCTGATACACATTTGCAAATTATGAGTAGGTGAGAAATTAATGGCTGAACCTTGGAAAACTGATAAGTGGTGGGTTTCTCAGCACAATTTTTTAACTGAAACAAAGGTTGAGTTTCCTTCGAAAATTGAATTTGAGGATATCACATTAAGAGATGGAGAACAACAAGCAGGCATCGTTCTTAGAAAGGACGACAAACTTGCAGTAGCCCATAAATTAGCGGAAGTAGGTGTTGACAGAATCGAGGCAGGTATGCCAGCAGTTTCACCAGATGATAAAGCCGCAATTAAAGCTATCGCAAGAGAAGTAGATGTTAAAACATTTGCATTTACCAGATGCATGAAAGGCGATGTTGATCTAGCGCTTGAGTGCGACGTAGATGGCGTTATCATGGAAATACCAAGTTCCGATCATATAATCAAGTATGCTTATGCCTGGGATTTAGAGACAGCACTGAGGAAATCAATTGAAGCAACAGCCTATTCCGGTGAGCATGGTCTTTATACATGCTTTTTCTGCATCGATTCAACTCGAGCTGATGTAGAGTGGTATCTTAATCTTCTAGAAAAAGTTAGTACTGAAGGACATGCAGATTCTGTGGCGCTTGTAGATACATTTGGTGTCTGTACTCCTGAAGCGACAAGATATCTCACGAAAAAGATAGTTGATCGAATAAAAAAGCCTGTCGAACTGCATATGCACAACGATTTCGGCCTTGCGGTAGCAAACTCTATTGCAGGTCTACAAGCTGGCGGTGAAGTTGTGCACACAACGGTGAATGCAATCGGCGAACGGCTTGGAAACTGCGCTCTTGAAGAGATTTTAGCAGCCTTAAGGATGCTCTATGGCGTGGAACTGCCAAAAATCAAATTTGAAAAACTCTACGAAATGTCGAAATTAGTCCAAGATCTTACCAATGTAAAAATGCCCCCAGCGAAGCCAATCGTTGGAACTAACTTCTTTGTTACGGAATCAGGAATAGTTGCCGGTTGGTGGAAGCGATTAAAGGAATTAGGCATGCCTCTTGTGATGTATCCAATTCTTCCAAAAGCAATCGGGCAGGAAGATGTTCAAATTGTTCTTGGGAAAAAATCGGGCTTGCCATCAATTCTAATAAAAGCCGAAGAGTTGGGTCTACCAGAACCTACAGAAGAACAAGCGCTAGAAATATTAGCTAAGGTCAAGAATTTTGCAATTGAGAACAAAAGAATCCTTACCAACGAAGAATTCGAAGAAATAGCAAAAGGCGTTCTTCCATAATAATAACGTTCTTCTTTCTTTTTTTTGTGCGACTTATTTAATTAATTGCATG